>NZ_JACAEU010000059.1:0-31153 GCF_013388695.1 Fischerella sp. | reverse complement strand
TCATGAATTATGTGTGCATACATTTTTGTAGTTCGATGCCAAATCATTGTAGAGACGTAGCAATGCTACGTCTCTACATACCCGTGAATTGTAAATTCATATCTTGATTCAGCAACGCCTTAATTCTCGCAGCGTTTGACATCAAAGGGACTGGGGCATAAAAATTATGAATTATGAATTATGAATTATGAAATTTTCAGCATTCATCATTCATAATTTTCACCTATTCCCAATCCCCAATCCCCTTTTTAAATCCTAGCGCGGAGAGCAGAAGCAGGGAATAAGGCTTGAAATGCAGACTGCCGTTCGGTTACAGGTTCTGGAGCATAGTTCCAAAGGCTTTCGTAGTAAAAGAAGGCTACCCCCAAACCACGTTTTTGGGTAGCCCGCACTTGGGATTTAATTTGTTGGATGGGAACTGGATTATTTCGCAATCCTGCCATAATGCCAATTCCAGTTGGGATCTTTTGTTGTGCTTCTTGAATTTCTGGGCGGGAAATCTTGGCGATAAAATTTTGTAGATTCGGACGATACACTTGCACAATTAGCTCATCCACAATATTAAGCCGTAACCAGTTGAGCCAGTCTTGCAAGTGAAACTTGTAAGCAAAATCGTAGTAGTTGGGAGAAACGGAGAAAATCGCACCTGGTTTTTTCGCTTTCACAGCTTGATTGAGTTGTACCATAAACGCTGTGATTTTATCTGCTCGCCAGCGCACCCATGCCGGATCTTGAGGATTAGCCGGGGGATTGTTCTTTGTTTCCTGAGTATACAAGGCTACTGTGTATTTATCGTAGCCAAATTCATGGGGCAAACTCATGTGATCGTCAAACTGGATGCCATCGACATCATATTGGGTGACGATTTCCAATACGAGATCGGTAATAAACTTCTGCACTTCTGGATGGAAGGGATTGAGCCATGCAACCTCACCAGCAGCGCTAAGGGAAGTTTGGCTACCATCGCGCTTTTGCGTGAACCAATCTGGATGATTCAACATCAGTTCTGACATCGGGGGAGCCATAAAACCAAACTCAAACCAAGGAATTACGAGCAAGCCTTGGCGATGAGCTTGGGCAGTGATATCTGCGAGAATATCATGTCCATCAGAGCCTCGCAAAACAAAGGGTTGGATACCTGTACGTTTTGCCACGGCACTAGGATACATCACATAGCCAGAATTCCACACTACAGGATAGATTGTGTTGAAGTTCAATTGCCGCAATTGGTTCGTAGCATTCTGCACTTTAGCACGATCTCTGAGGGTGTTAAAGTCATTGTTGGTCATCCAAACCCCACGAATTTCCTGACGGGGTAGCTGTGCTGTCGCAGGAGTAAAGCTGTTTCCCAGCAATACCGTCAAAAGTGACATCAAAAATAGAAGTGGAAGAAGATACCTAAGTGATCGCCTGCCTAGGCGCTGCACTGAATGCAATCGCCGCCAACCTTGAGGTATAAAACGTAATGTCACAGGTTTGAATGATGCGTTAGCTACCCACTTGTGCGATCGCATGCTTTTGTAATGGAATCTACTAGCCATGGAGTATATGAGTATATAAGCTTACTAAGTGATTAGTTAAATTGGTAGTTATTCATTCAATGCGGCGCATCAAAATTTCTGCATCAAAGAATCTGATGCAGACTTAGCGCAGTAGGATATTTGACGTAGCTAGTAGATAATTAGTGCCCGTTATAACTTTACTAAAAAGGGTAATTACTCAGGATTTTGAGGCTGTTTTATTCTGAATTTCATCGATAATCCACCCAGACGCAGGCAAATATCGCATAATCAGAGAAAACGATAATGCTTTCAATTTTTTTATACTCAGAATAAAATTAATTTATTGATACCTAGTTCTATCTAAATTAAGTAGTACTAAATGCAAAATTTTGGGCGATCGCAATTCTTTGTCTTTGTCCCCCAGAAAGTCGACTCCCTCGTTCGCCTACTTGGGTGTTGTAGCCGTTGGGCAAGTCCATGATAAAGTCGTGTGCATAGGCAACTTTGGCAGCATTAATTATCTCTTCATCGCTGGCGTCCGGACATGCTATAGCGATGTTTTTCCGCACCGTACCGTCAAATAATAAGGTATCTTGCAGCACAACTCCAATTTGACGCCGCAAGGAATAAAGGTGAGTTGTTGGTGCAAAACGAGATAGGCACCCACCCAAAGCACAAGTAAATTGGAAAACTTGTTAAGAAAGCTACTGACGGAACTGGCAGTAGTTTGAGTAGAGATGGTTTTGAAGCCAGCGCTGATATAACGTGCATAACGTTCTTGCCATTGCCAGCGCGATCGCATTTCCAAATTTTGCGCTTTAATGGTTTGCATCCCCGCCATCGCTTCTACCAAGTAGGAGTGAGTTTCAGCGTTGCGTTCGGCTTTTTCTTGCAGTTGTCGCCGGATCAGAGGCGATACCAGCAAGTTAATCAAGGCGAATAACGGTACTGTTGCCAATGCAACTATTGTTAACACCCAACTGTAAACCACCATCACTAGGATGTAGATAATGGAAAACACCGCATCCAAAACTACTGTTGGTGAGTCATACCATAACGCCTCAGCCATGCCTCGTGTGTGGCAGCATTGGTAATTTGGTGCTGTTGTAGGAATTTTTGACAAGCGATCGCTACTTCTTCTTGGGTGCAACTTATGGATGCGATCGCCCCTTCAACGATCATCTCCCGCAACAGTTGCGGTAGTAGTTGATAGCTAGCAACCAGGGATATAAGTTCTTCTTTAAGAATAGTGCGATCGGCAATCTCTGGCACTTCCACCATATCCTACATCACTCCTTCTCTAAATAAAGGGGCGCAAGGATAGCGCCCCCAACTTGTCAAGCTAATTAACAATTACAATTGAGTTGGATGTCGAGATTGGTTGAAAATCCAGCAGGCTTGTTTTCAATGATGGCGAAGACAGTACCGTTGTAAGATAAAGCACCAGTGTTACTGTTGTATGCAAACTGATTGGTAGATGTCGCACCTAAATGAAAACTATGAAACTTACTAATGCGATATTAGATGGAGCTTTGCAACTAGTTGTGTTGCAAAAACTTATAGAGGATAAAAAAACTGCTCGACTAGAGTTTAAACTAAGACAGGACAAAAGGACTCAGGAGTGCTAAATTAAATTCTACTATTGTGGAAACTTCCGCTCCCGTACTTCCACGCTATAGTCCTGTACGGCTTTGGTAATCGTCTCGCGCAAATTTGTATAAACTTTCGCAAATGGCGGTTGTTTTTCGGAAAGCCCGATGACATCAGAAGTGACTAATACCTGTCCATCACAATGCGAACCCGCACCAATACCAATCGTAGGAATACTGAGTTTTTGTGTAATTTCCAATGCCAAATCGGTAGGGATATGCTCTAATACGATCGAAAATACACCCGCTTGTTCGAGAGCGATCGCTTCTTGTAAAATCCTCTCTCGGGCTGCTTCCGTCTTTCCCTGTTGTCGCAAACCGATTTGATGTATTGATTGCGGTGTCAAGCCCACATGGCCCATGACTGGAATTCCCGCTTGCACCAAACGGGCAATAGTTTCTACCATTGCTGGATACCCACCTTCTAACTTTACTGCCTGTGCTCCAGCTTCTTTTAACGCCAGTCCAGCAGAGTGTATTGCTTGTTGGATGCTTTCTTGATACGTCAAAAATGGTAAATCTACGACGACCAAAGCACGTTTGACACCACGGCGAACAGCTTTGGCATGGTACAGCATTTCTTCTAGGGTGATTGGTAGTGTTGTTTCGTACCCCAACATCACCGCCATAGAATCACCCACCAAGATGAGATCAACACCAGCTGCATCGAGGAGTTGGGCGATCGCATAATCCCAAGCCGTCAACGCCACAATTGCGCGTCCCTGCTGTTTCCATTGAATTAATTGCTGGGTGGTGACTGGCATTTTGGATTTTTAGAGTTAGTAGTTAGTAGTTAGTGGTTAGTAGTTAGTAGTTAGTAGTTAGTAGTTGGTAGTTGATTTTTAACCACTATCCACTATCCACTAACCACTAACCAATTTCACTTCACGGCGCGAGTAAAAGCGAGATGGGGTGTTGCACTTGCCATTTTTGGCATTAACCAAGCAAGACCTTCAGTAGTGCCAATCCACAATTTATTGCCAACATCAGGCGCAAGGGAAAGCACACGACTGGAGGGAAGACCGGGAACTTCGTCTAGCACAGCACCAGTACTTGGATTCAATCGTAGCAAACCATTACCAGTACCGACCCAAACACTACCATCTTTAGCAAAACGGATTGCAGTCACGTCACGTCCCCGTAAGCGAGTTACAGACCGCAGCACAGCACCTGTTTTTGGGTTAATAACAAGGAGATTATTTGGCATTCCCGCCCAAATTAACCCCTCTGGGCTAATAGCTAAAGCTTGTACAGTCGTACCTGGTAAATTATCGATCCGCTTCATAATCAAAGCATTAGCCGTATTAACTCGCACTACTCCATCCAAAGTCCCCACCCAAAGTTGACCTTCAGCATCTAAACTCAGAGCATTAGCACTGACACCAGGAAGATTTTTGACAGTGGTCATAATCAAGCCTTGGTCAGGACTAATCAAGGCTAAGCCATTATCTGTTCCCGCCCATAAGTAACCCCGTTTGTCAACCAATAAAGATAAAACTCGCTTAGAAGGCAAAAATAAATTTTGCGCCGTAATTTCGTTACTACGGGGATCTACTCGCTTTAATCCTTCATAGGTTCCCACCCACAAGCGTCCGACTTTATCTTGAGTTAAAGCACCAATGGCAACATTCGGTAAACTCACACGAGCTAATATTTTGCCAGTGTTGGGGTCAATCCGCGACAACCCCCGCCAAGAAGCTACCCACAGATTACCTGTATATTCAGCCTGCAAAGCACTAACGCGATAATCATTTTCTTGCAGGCGTTCTTGTAAATTGCGATCGTCTGGTAAGGGGTCTACCCGTCGTGGTGGCGAGGTAGCTGGGTAAGCAGGAGTTAATTCAGATGGATTAACGTTGAGAATTTTGGGTGTTGGAGTATTGCTGTTACTTTCTGGTGCAGTTGCCGGAATTGCTAGCGCTACTGTACCTAAACTTGGCAAAGCTATCAACCCTAGCAAGGTAGAACCGAGCAATTTAGTACGTTTGTAAAACAATACCACGGTTGTATTTCCTTTGGAGACAGTTTCTATCAACTCAGCCTCAAAAGGCTTGAGGTTAATTTCAGTGTTCCCCTACAGCGTGGTTTTTAAACAAAGAAGGGGCAAAGGGAAAAGGAAGAAAACTTGACCTTAACCGTAGCCTTGTCAAGGTGGATAAAAAACTAACCCAAATCTTAGTAGAGAAGACTATTTTCCTCTTTGTGTCTTAGTGTCTTGGTGTTTCAATCATTCTTTTTTCACCACAAAGACACTAAGACACCAAGAAAAATCCATTTCCAAGACTCACACCTTGACAGGAGTAACCTTAACCGTTAGCCTTTAACATTTTCCCTGCTTCTTAACGTTCGCGATTAACAAAAAAATGCCAGCGTACTACATAAAATGAGCGTTGTAGCTTCGTCTGGTTTATCTTTAAAAGCCTACCTCTGAGAATTTTGAGGCAGTTCAATATAACTATTAATGACATTTTGTAAAGTATTCTTAACAAAATGTTGAAAACTTTATTTAATAACAAATTTAAATATAAAAGTTAAAAAGATCCAAAGAATAACTTATTGCATTCTTGATATATTGTGAAACAAGTTACAAATTACGTGGAGTGCAATCAGTCTTTCGCTCACCACTCCCCTAAATGTAGGTCTATCAAAATTTCTCCTGTCTCTACCCTGTGAATGGGAGAGATACAGGGGGTGAAAAAGCGAAAAACTTGCTAGCCCACCTCCGACTATCCCCGAAATCAAAGATTATCTTGATATTTCCTCCGTTAATGGGGGAAAACGGGGGATGCTGGAGAAACCAACAATAATCATTTCGCCTCTAGCGAGGTTGGATGACATAAAAAAGTTTAGTGGAGTGCAAGCAACAGATAAAAAATGAAGTTTTATTCCTGGGAAAAGGGAAAGCTAAGAGCGTACAATAGTGCGTGCCTACAACGCAAGTACACTGGTGAGAAAATTACCCTATAGTTCCGAGTTGTGAAGCTCCAGCACGAACTTCTCAGGGTTTCCACCTCTCCTAGGTCGAAAAACCACTAACCTCTGTTGAAGACAGCCCCAAACCTAAAGATGTTCCAAATCTTTTTTCATTGATGAGGGGAAGGAGGCGAGGTTAGAGGAAGTTGCACGCAGCGTAGTTTGTAAATAGAAAGAGTGACTTCTTGGAAGGGAATAGTATGTCTTACGCTCAAACGAAGACTCAGACAAAAGCAGGGTATCAAGCCGGGGTTAAAGATTACAGACTGACTTATTACACCCCTGATTACACACCAAAAGATACAGATATATTAGCGGCATTCCGCGTTACGCCCCAGCCCGGCGTTCCACCAGAAGAAGCTGGTGCTGCTGTGGCGGCTGAGTCTTCCACTGGTACTTGGACAACCGTGTGGACGGACTTGCTGACCGACCTAGATCGCTACAAAGGTCGTTGCTACGATATCGAACCAGTTCCCGGCGAAGACAACCAGTTCATTTGCTACGTTGCCTATCCTCTGGATCTGTTTGAAGAAGGCTCTGTAACCAATATGTTGACCTCAATTGTAGGTAACGTATTTGGTTTCAAAGCCCTGCGGGCGCTGCGTTTGGAAGACTTACGCATTCCTGTTGCTTACCTGAAGACTTTCCAAGGGCCTCCCCACGGTATCCAAGTAGAGCGTGACAAAATCAACAAATACGGTCGTCCCCTGTTGGGTTGTACCATTAAGCCCAAGTTGGGTCTGTCTGCGAAGAACTACGGACGCGCTGTATACGAGTGCTTGCGCGGTGGTTTGGACTTCACCAAAGACGACGAAAATATTAACTCTCAGCCCTTCATGCGTTGGCGCGATCGCTTCTTGTTCGTTGCTGAAGCTATCCACAAAGCCCAAGCTGAAACTGGTGAGATCAAAGGTCACTACCTGAACGTTACCGCCCCCACCTGCGAAGAAATGCTCAAGCGGGCAGAGTTCGCTAAAGAACTGAAAATGCCCATCATCATGCACGACTACCTAACCGCAGGTTTTACTGCTAACACCACTTTGGCTAAGTGGTGCCGTGACAACGGTCTATTACTCCACATTCACCGGGCGATGCACGCCGTGATCGACCGTCAAAAGAACCACGGTATTCACTTCCGGGTTTTGGCTAAGTGCTTGCGGATGTCTGGTGGCGATCACATTCACACTGGTACGGTGGTCGGTAAGCTAGAGGGTGAGCGCGGTATTACAATGGGCTTCGTTGACCTGCTGCGCGAAAACTACGTTGAGCAAGACAAGTCTCGCGGTATTTACTTCACCCAAGATTGGGCTTCTATGCCTGGTGTAATGGCAGTTGCTTCTGGTGGTATCCACGTATGGCACATGCCTGCACTGGTAGAAATCTTCGGCGATGACTCGGTGTTGCAATTTGGTGGTGGTACCCTCGGACACCCCTGGGGTAACGCTCCTGGCGCTACCGCTAACCGCGTTGCTTTGGAAGCTTGTATCCAAGCTCGTAACGAAGGCCGCAGCTTGGCTCGCGAAGGTAACGACGTTATCCGCGAAGCTGCCAAGTGGTCTCCTGAGTTGGCCGCTGCTTGCGAACTGTGGAAGGAAATCAAGTTCGAGTTCGAGGCAATGGATACCGTCTGATGTCAAGTAAAAAGTTAAAAGTTAAAAGGTAAAAGAAAATTCTTCTTACTTTTGACTTTTGACTTTTGACTTTTGACTTATTAGGGGGCTGGGGTCAAGCATGAACATTAAGCAAATTGCGAAGGACACAGCCAAGACGCTGCAAAGCTACCTGACTTATCAGGCAGTGAGAACGGTATTGGCTCAACTCAGTGAAACCAATCCTCCCTTGGCATATTGGCTGCATCGATTTTCCGCCCAAGACAAAATCCAGGATGGAGAAGCTTACATTGAAGAACTTTTCCGAGAAAAGCCGGATTTGGCACTGCGGATCATGACAGTCAGAGAACATATAGCTGAGGAAGTTACCGAATATTTACCGGAAATGGTTCGCACTGGTATTCAACAAGCCAATATGCTACATCGTCGCCAGCATCTTGAGCGAATTACGCAGTTAAACCAATCAAACCCCAGTTCCGAACCAGAACGGCAAGCAACTTCAGATCCTAATTTGGATAATTCATCCAATGATGGTTAATAGCTAGTGGTTAGTGGATAGTGGATAGTCGTTAGTGGTTAGTGGGTAAAATAAACAACTACCAATTACTAACTACCAACTACTAACTACTAACAACCTTGTTTACTAATTAGTTCAAAAATCGCAACTCAGAAACTATGCAAACTCTACCAAAAGAGCGTCGTTACGAAACCCTTTCCTACCTGCCTCCCCTCACCGATGCTCAAATCAGCAAGCAGATCCAGTACATTCTGAATCAAGGTTACATTCCGGCTATTGAGTTCAACGAATCCTCTGAGCCTACCGAATACTACTGGACAATGTGGAAATTACCTTTGTTCAGCGCTAGAAGCACTCAAGAAGTGCTGAGCGAAGTGCAAGCTTGCCGTTCACAGTATGGCAACTGCTTCATCCGCGTTGTGGGCTTTGATAACATCAAGCAGTGCCAAATTCTCAGCTTTATCGTTCACAAGCCCGGCAGATTTTAAAGCTGGTATAAAACTGGTAAGCTGTAAGTAATTGATATTCCCCCAACAGGAGAGGTAGAATTATCTGCCTCTCTTATTTATTGATTTTTGTATTTTCTAAATCTTAAAAGAATTTAGTAAAATGTAGGAACGCAAACAAAATTGCACAATTACTCGTGAGGTTCGTCCTTTGTCATTAGTCATCTGTCATTTGTAGTGACTAGAAACTAAGGACTAAAGATAGATGACAGTATTCACGAGACAATATGCAACCTATACGTGCATAAGCATAGTAAGTAACTCTGAGAAAAATTTAAGTGAATTCAAAATATATACCGCAAGTAAGAATTTGCTTTGTGGGCGAGTCCTTTGTTAATGGAGCTGGCGATCCAGAGTGTCTAGGTTGGACAGGAAGAATATGCGTTGATGCTAATAAAAAAGGTTATGAAATTACCTACTATAATTTAGGAGTGAGGCGAGAAACAAGTACTAACTTAAAAAATCGTTGGCTCCAGGAAGTTTCTTATCGTCTTCCTAAAGAATACGATGGCAGAATTGTATTTTCTTTTGGAGTTAACGACACAACTATAGAAAATGGTAAACTTCGTGTTTCACTTGTAAATTCAATTTTAAATACACGCCAAATTTTAACTGAAGCAAAGCAGTTATATCCGATTTTAATGGTCAGTCCTCCACCGATCGCAGATGAGGAACAAAATCAGAGAATTGCCGATTTAAATCAACAGTTTGCGTTAATTTGCAAGAGATTGGATGTGCCTTATCTAGATGTTTTTGATGTCTTAGTAAATTCAACTATCTGGATGGATGAGGTAAGAACAAATGATGGTGCTCATCCCAGAACAGCAGGTTACACAGAGTTTGCAGAAATTGTGCAAAATTGGCAAGCCTGGAAAGATTGGTTTTCTCCTAACGATGCTTGAAAATGCTGCGTTAAGTTTTCGCTAACACACCTTACAAAAGCTAATCGAAAATCCCCAATTGTTATGGCTTATTACATTTCTCCCCGCTTTCTTGACAAAGTTTCTGTTTTCATTACCAAGAATTACCTTGACCTTCCTGGTGTACGAGTACCTTTAATTTTGGGTATTCATGGACGTAAAGGCGAAGGCAAATCCTTTCAATGTGAGTTAGTTTTTGAAAGAATGGGTGTGGAAGTGACTCACATTTCCGGTGGAGAGTTGGAAAGTCCAGATGCTGGAGATCCAGCGCGTCTAATTCGCCTGCGCTATCGAGAAACCGCAGAATTAATTAAGGTACGCGGCAAAATGTGCGTAATCATGATTAACGATTTAGATGCGGGTGCGGGACGCTTTGATGAAGGTACGCAATACACAGTGAATACCCAGTTGGTAAATGCCACACTAATGAATATTGCCGATAACCCCACCGATGTTCAACTTCCCGGAAGTTATGACGCAACACCTTTACATCGCGTACCAATTATTGTGACAGGAAATGATTTTTCCACCCTATACGCGCCTTTAATTCGCGATGGTCGAATGGAGAAATTTTATTGGGAACCAGACCTGGATGACAAGGTGGGAATTGTTAACGGAATTTTTAGTGAAGATGGACTTTCACAACGGCAAGTAGAACAACTTGTGGAGACTTTCTCAAATCAGTCGATAGACTTTTTTAGTGCGTTGCGATCGCGCATTTATGACGAACAAATCCGCCACTTTATCCATGAAATTGGTGTTGAACGTATATCCTTGCGGGTGGTGAACAGTTTAGAAGGGCCACCACAATTTAGAAAACCCGATTTTAGCTTGTCTCACTTAATTGAGATGGGTAACTTTATGGTGGGTGAACAGCAACGAGTCCAGACTTCTCAACTAGTTTCTGAATACAATCGTGGTTTGTACTCTCGCAATCAATCCACACCTTCCCCTGCTGCTACACCAAGTAGTCAGCAGCCAACTAATGGTTCAACTCAACCACCAATAACCAACGGCTACCAAAAATCACAAGCATCAAACACCCATCTAACCCTAGAAACACAAGAACAAATCCGGGAAATATTGTCTCATGGTTATAGAATTGGTATTGAACACGTAGATGAAAGACGCTTCCGCACAGGTTCTTGGCAAAGTTGTGCTGTTGGTCAAATCACTGGTGAATCAGATGCCATTTCTACTATAGAATCTTGTCTGGCAGAATACAGTGGTGAATACGTGCGCCTGGTAGGAGTCGATCCCAAAAATAAACGCCGAGTAATGGAAACGATTATCCAGCGTCCGAATGGGAAAGTTGGTAGTTGGTAAGCAGAACAACTTAATTAAACGTACAATCCACCCTGTAAGATCCCCGATTTCTGGCGAGAAGTCGGGGATGTGTCTTTTTAGTAGTATATGTAGTATAAAAGATAAGAAATTTCTGTTCTGTAGTTTAACTATGAACCAGTATCGCTTCCGATGGTCATTTACCGAAGACCCTACATTAAGCGATCGCTTATTTAACCTGGTGGAAGTCGTTTTTCCTGAAATTGGAGTTAGAGATGCAGCGGAACGCAGTCGGCAACTAGGCGCATCTTGGGAATCTGCTTCTACCCCGTTTATCCGCTTCCATGAAGACTTAGCCATTACTCATGTGGGAGTTCTAGAAATCCCCATGCAACTAATGGGACAAGACGTGGTTGTAGGCGGAATTCATGCTGTGTGTACGCATCCGGAGTTTCGACGGCGTGGCTACTACCGTGAAGTTATGGAAGAGGTGCTAGATTACTGTAGCGATCGCTATAAAACCCTAGTATTAACCACAACACAACCTGAAATATACAATCCTTTTGGCTTTCGCGTTGTTGGGGAGCATATTTTCACAGCTAAGTGTGACTCTCCAGGTGGGACTAATGGCTTTCGAGTGTTAGATACTACAGATAGTAACGATGTCAAATTACTAAACAGGCTATTGGAAACGCGTGAACCCGTTTCCAGGATTTTGGGGGTAGTGAAAGAGAAAGCCGTGTTCTACTTCAACGAGGGAAATAACCCCCTGTATTACGCCGAAGACTTGGATCTCGTGGCGGTGATGGAGATAGAAGACAGCAAACTCAAACTTTTCGATTTGGTGGGAACACAGATATGCACTTTAGAAGCTATTCTCGAACGCATATCCCAACCCATCAACGAAGTTGAGATTTACTTTAGTCCCGAACGCCTTGATGCTAAAGTGCAAGCATTTCCTCACATACTCGGTGGCGAACTTTTCTTGATGGTTCGTGGTACTTTTCCGCCTGAAGGAGAAAAATTCATGCTTCCACGTTCTGCACGTTGTTGAACAAAAGTAAAAGGTAAAAGGCAAAAGCAATGGGAAGTTTTTTTTACTTTTACCTCTTACCTTCTGCGTTTTTCCTAGCATTGGATACAAGTGGTAAATGATACCATATTTCAGCACGACCATCAACCGCCGAAAATTCATCAAAACCTTGGGAATAGCAGCTTTATCTGCTCAAATTCAGCCGTTTGCTGTTGAAGCCAAACTCTATCCAAATTCCGTACTCAAGCCACAGCGTTTACAAGTAGGCGATACAGTAGGATTAATTAGTCCTGCTGGTATGATTGAATCAAAAGACGTTGAAGAGGCAAAGCAAACATTTGCAACATTGGGATTACAAGTCAAGTTAGGACAGCATCTTTTAGATCGTTACGGCTATTTAGCAGGTAAAGACATTGACCGTGCTGCTGATGTCAATGCGATGTTTGCTGACAAGTCAGTCAAAGCTGTTATCGCTATGCGCGGTGGTTATGGTTGCGATCGCATTTTACCCCTAATTAACTATTCTTTGATTCGCTCACATCCCAAAATCGTCATGGGATACAGCGATATAACCGCCCTGTTATTAGCAATTTACACCCGCAGTCGAGTTGTTACCTTTCACGGCCCCGTCGCTACCTCTACCTGGAATAATTTTACTGTGAATCACATCAAGCGCATTCTTTTTCAGGGTGAAGCAGTGACGATGCACAATACCCTAGCTACCGAACTACGTCGGAAAACCATTACTCCCGGAAAGGCAAGGGGTAAACTTGCGGGTGGTAATTTGTCGGTGCTATCAGCGATGGTGGGGTCATCCTATCTTCCTTCTTGGCAGCACAGCATTTTGTTTGTAGAAGAAATAGACGAAGATATTTATCGTGTAGACCGAATGCTGACTCAGTTAAAAAATGCAGGCATTCTCAACAAAATTGCTGGTTTTGTGTTTGGGCTTCGCTTATTTAAATCTGATTTTGTCAAATCGAACATTTTCATATATTCATGAAGCGATCGCCCGAAGGGAATCACTTTTTCTAACTTCACTGCCATAGGTAATGACCATCTGCTTAGAATTAAGAACCTTAGATTGGTATGCCTCAGTAATTACTAAAGTTATGGATATTGTCTACTCGCATAATTACCTATTCCTAAAATCAATCAGTGTTTGCCAATAAGCATCTGGCATACCAATATCAAAATACTTTCCTTTCACAACGTATCCTGTCATTCCCTCCGCCGCACGTAATTTATCAAGACAGGTTGTTAACTGAAATTCTCCACGTTCTCGAAAGTTATTCCTAACATTTTCTTCCAAAAGATCAAATATTTTTGGTGTGAGTGCATACAATCCAAATATGCACAAAAACTCATCTTCTGCCATTCCTTCTACACGCAGATGCTGACGTGCATATTCAACAGTAGGTTTTTCGGAGACTTGTGTCAGCGAAAGAATTGAGCCTTTCTCTTGCCAAACTCCTGTGACGCACCCAGCTTTATAAAGGATTTCTGCTGGTATTGTTGTTAAGCCAACAACACTTTGATTAATTTTTTCGTAAATTTCTAACACCTGACGCGCACAGGATTTTTTTGTTGCAGATGAGTAAATGTGGTCGCCTAGCATTAACAAAAATGGCTCATTATTGACCCATTCTTTCGCACATAATACCGCATGACCGTAACCTTCTTGTTCTTTTTGAGTTAAAATTTTAATTCTGTCACCCAAATCTACTATATATTTGCTATATTTCTGGTTTTCTGGCGATAGTTTTTCAAAAAGTTCTGCTTTGGGTGGGAATTTAAATAAATCTGTAAAAATTCTTTTGTCTTCCGGTTGCACTACTATCCCAATTTCTTCGATGCCAGCACTAATGGCTTCTTCCACTATTAATTGAATGACAGGTTTTGTCCTGCCATCTTGATCAATAATCGGGAAAAGTTCTTTTTTGACAACTTTGGTAGCAGGAAATAAGCGAGTGCCAAAACCAGCAGCAGGAATTACAGCTTTTTTAACTTGATTTTTCGGCATAAATTGTCAATTGTAAACATTGCATTTGCGGGAAATCCCGCTCAATGATTTCGATAACTTTTTGTTGATTTTCCTTGTCTTTGACAACAAATTGTGCTGTACCGTCTCCTTGGGAACCAACGCCTTTACCACCCAAAATATAAGGTTGAATCGGTTCATAATTCAGTAGTTGGCGTAGAACAGGTGCAGTTAACTCCTCAGGACAGGCGGGTATGAGGTGCTTGTCAAATTCTATCTGTGCCTGTTTCATCAGAGTACCAATTTGTTGTGCATCGCCTGTTTGCATAGCTTCAATAGCAGCTTGGGTGATTTGATAGCTGATGGAACCCAAATATTTTTGCACATTCGCTTGTACTGCGTTGCTGGCGAAGGGATAACACTCATTCAGTTTCCTAAGAATTACTTGAGTATTCTTGCTAGCACCAAGATCCACTATGACAAAAAACAGATCTTTTGGAACACTGAGTTCCACTATATCAGTGCGATCGCCATCAAATTTCATTGCGATCGCGCGATTACCGTAGGCGCAAGCTTGATCCATCCGTCCGCAACGAGAAGGGGTAGTAATCTCCCCAAGATAAGCAAACTCCATTTCTTCTTGGATAGGCATCTTTAAGTCATACACCTGATTAAAAGCCCTCGCCACTAATACGCAAATAGCCGCACTCGATGACAAGCCTTTTTGAATCGGTAAATCCGTCAGATAATTGTCAATTTCTATCCCTCCCAGAGGCGTTTGCAGCTTAACAATAAATTGGTAAGCCACACCTGCTGCGTAACTAAAAAACCCTCCCTTTATCGCTTCGCTAAGCAAGGCTTGTTTTTCCATAGGCAGAGTTAGGGTTTTACGGGTTCCATCACTAAGGGAGGTGCTTAGAACTAACTGGTTTGGATGGGGCTTTACTTCTGCATACAGTCCCTGATTCGTACCTACCAGCAGCGTGTAACCTATTTTTAATTCAGGATTGAGATGGCGGTATCCTCCGGCCCAATCACTATGTTCACCAAATATACACAGACGACCTGGAACAAAAATATTCATATATGTTTTCTATCTTACTCGCTAAATTTTACGCATCTTGTCAAAAAATACTATGTTCACCAGCATTTTCTTATACCATCTTGTGCTAAGGGTCAAGCGGGGTCTTGCCATAAATTTAGCTTTTGGGGCAAGCGTTTGTTGTCATCTTATACAAGTGTCAGTTCAGAAACTGTCACTCACCCAAGTCCTCGTTTTATCTCAGAAAAGATATTCTTATTTTGTGCAAGGAGTGATACCACTTCACCATATGTTTGCCACAGGTTAATTTCGTAATACCTTCTATATTCAGGGATATTGCGAATATCAAATGTTGCATCAAACAAGTGAATTGGTATGGAATTATACTAAAAAGCGCTTGAGCCAGGAAAATTCTCAAGCGCTTTTACGTGTTGATTATTTGTCATTCATCATTTTTTAGCTGTTTAGTTGTTAGGTGTTAGTTGTTGTTTGTTGATTTTTGGGCAATAGTGATTTGCGATACTAAATATTGCTAGTACTCACTAACTACCAACCACCAACCACCAACCACTAACCACTAACCACTAACCACTAACCAAGAACAAAGTTAATCAACTTACCAGGCACCACAATCACCTTTTTAATCTCTTTGCCTTCGAGGTAGCGCTTGCCAACTTCAGATTCACAGGCATACCTCTCCAACTCTGCTTTATCTGCTTGTGCCGGAACTTGAATCGCACCGCGAGTTTTACCCATAATCTGGATCACTAAGTTAATTTCATCAGCAACCAATGCCGCAGAGTCATACTTAGGCCAGGTTTCAGTGTGGACTGAGTTAGTGTTACCCAATAAATGCCACAACTCATCGGCAATATGGGGTGCAAAAGGTGCCAGCAACACGACCAAAGTTTGAATACCTTCCGCATATACTGGCGAATCTTTACAGGTAGCATCAGTGAGGGCGTTACTTAACTTCATCAGTTCCGAAATAGCTGTGTTGAATTGATATTCACCCTCTACGTCTTCGCTGACTTCTTTAATAGCAGTGTGAATTGCCCGCCGCAAGTCTTTTTCTGGTTTACTCAGTTGATTTTCTTGATTGTCAACTGGTCTTGGTTGATTGATAAAATCAGCCACTAAGCGCCAAACCCGATTCAAAAAGCGGAATTGCCCTTCTACGTCAGCTTCATCCCATTCCATGTCTTTTTCTGGCGGCGCTTTGAACAAGATGAACATCCGGGCGGTATCTATGCCATATTTGGAAGTTACATCTTCCGGCGCTATACCGTTGCCCTTTGACTTGGACATGGTGGCGTAAATGCGTTGGAGTGGTTCACCAGTTTGGGGATCGCGGGGATCGGCAGGATCGACAAGATGGGTGGGAACCCACTTATCTTTACCAGACTTGTTGGGATTGAAGTAAGTCAAAGCCTGTACCATGCCTTGACTCAACAGGCGTTGGAAGGGTTCGTCAAAGTTCAACAAGCCTCTGTCCCGCAGCACTTTGGTAAAGAAGCGCGAATACAACAAGTGCAAAATCGCGTGTTCAATTCCACCCACGTACTGATCCACGGGCATCCAATCATTTACCTTAGTGGGATCGAAAACCTGCTGTTCATTCTTGGCATCGGGATAGCGCAAGAAATACCACGACGAATCAATAAACGTATCCATCGTGTCGGTTTCTCGCTTTGCTGGTGTACCGCAAGTTGGGCAAGGTACATTCACCCAGCTTTCCAACTTAGCCAAAGGCGAACCACCGCGTCCGGTGAATTCTACGTTTTCAGGTAACAACACTGGCAAGTCTTGATCCGGGACAGGCACCGCACCACAGTTGGGACAGTGAATAATGGGAATGGGTGCGCCCCAGTAACGTTGCCGGGAAATCAACCAATCCCGCAAACGATACTGTACACGTTCTTTGCCAAAACCTTGTTTTTCTGCATATTCCACGATCGCTTTTTTGGCGTCTGTGGAATTCATGCGATCGAATTGACTTGAATTCACCAATATCCCAGGTTCAGTGTATGCCTCTTGTAGAGACGTTGCATGCAACGTCTCTACATTATCGGGAGGCACGATAACTACCTTGATTGGCAAGTTCTGTTCTTTAGCAAACTTAAAATCTCGGGCGTCGTGTGCAGGCACACCCATGACTGCACCAGTACCGTACTCATACAGTACATAATCAGCAATCCAGATCGGAATTTCCTCACCCGTAAACGGGTTAATTGCCTTGCCACCTGTGGGGATTCCTCGCTTGGGCTTATCTTCAGCAGTGCGTTCCAACTCGCTTTGGTTAGTAACCTCTTGCACAAACGCTTCCACCACTGCTTGCTGTTCGGGTGCAGTCACCTGTTTTGTCAAAGGATGTTCTGGCGCTAACACTACATAGCTGACGCCGTAAACCGTATCTGGGCGTGTGGTATACACGCCAATTTTTTCATCCATCCCCACCACGGGGAATTCCAAGTAGGCACCAGTAGATTTGCCAATCCAGTTCGCCTGCATCAACTTGACACGTTCCGGCCATCCTGGCAACTTGTCCAAGTCATTCAACAATTCTTCGGCGTAGTCGGTAATCTTCAAAAACCACTGCCGCAATAATTTGCGTTCGACTTTCGCACCACTGCGCCAAGAACGTCCTTCGCTGTCAACTTGTTCGTTTGCCAGTACAGTTTGGTCAACGGGGTCCCAGTTAACTGCTGCTTCCTTTTGGTAAGCTAACCCCGCTTGATAAAACTGCAAGAAAATCCATTGCGTCCACTTATAATAATCTGGCGAACAAGTAGCTAATTCGCAGTCCCAATCAATTGACAAACCGAGACGTATCAATTGCTGCCGCATCAGGTCGATATTTTGATAAGTCCACTTCGACGGGGGAACGCCTCGGTCAATGGCGGCGTTTTCTGCTGGCAAACCAAAGGCATCCCAACCCATCGGATGCAGTACCCGATACCCTTGCATTCGCTTGAGGCGGGCAATCACATCGGTAATCGTATAATTACGGACGTGACCCATGTGCAGGCTGCCCGATGGATAGGGGAACATGGACAGGGCGTAGTATTTTGGCTTGTGATTATCTGTAGAAGTTTTGTCTAAGCCAAGTTCAATCCATGTTCGTTGCCATTTTTCCTCTATTGAAGCTGGGTTATATCGGGATGAATCCACCGAAAACTCTCCTACTGGACTGTAATCATGTCTGCCTCCATATTTTAGATGATGGTAGGCAGAGTAACGGGTCGGGTAAAACAAACAATGACTGATTTAAATGAAAAATCTTCTGGTTTGCTACGGGTGTTTGTCTACGGCACCCTCAAACCAGGAGAAGTTAATTATAAAAGGTACTGCGATCGCAAAGTTGTAAATGCTACGAAAGCATTTGCACTGGGTAAACTTTTTGATCTCCCTCAAGGCTATCCGGCAATGACGCTAGGAGATAGCCGTGTCTATGGGTATTTACTAGAGTTTAGTGTTGCAGAAGTTTTGGCTGAATTAGACGAACTGGAAGATTACTACCCTGCTAAACCTGCATCCGAAAATTTATATAATCGGCAAAAAATAGAAGTGTACGATCTGCAAGGGCGATCGCTTGGTTGGGCTTGGGTTTATTTGATGACGCCGGAAATGGTTGACAAATTAGGAGGTATACTCCAAGCTAATGGCTGGTGGAGCAGCATTAATAATTATGAATTATAAATTATGAATTATGAAAATTTTTTATCATTCATAATTCATATATTTATATTATTGATGAGTTTCCTGCTTCTGATTTAGCTCATCATTTAAAATGAGGAGCTATGCAAATTTTTTATCATTCATAATCCATAATTCATAATTATTAATGATATTCGTTTTCTATATCCAACGGTTGAAGTTGCTTTAGTTGATTCATAGGTTCTTCTGGAGAAGTTTCTGCGGCTTTGGGAATGGGGAGGATGGGGTCATTGATAGCAACCATCAACGATGGGACAGAAATAGGCTGTGACGTTGTTGGTTGTGCTTGTTCTGCTGATGGTCTTTTAGCAATTTGTTGGGTTGCGTATTCACCACCTGGTACTAAGCCAGATACCGCACCAATGATAGTAGCGGCTATGGCTGTACCCCCCCATAGTAAAGCTAGGCGCGAACGACGACGCAAACGAGCCATGACTTGTTGGACTGTCTGTTCCACTGGCTGTGGCTGCGGTACTGGCATAGTCCGCAAACCTTGGCGCAGTTTCAGAAGCCTTTCATACAAAGATTGAACAGCGGGATCGTTTGCCAGCCATTCTTCCACCTGCCTGCGTTCGGCAGCTGTAACTTCACCATCGAGATAAGCACTCAATAACTCGAAGCGATCGCGCTTCACCATATCCATAGCACCCGTTGATTCATTGGTATACTTTACATTTTCATCTGACAAATCTTGATGAAATTGCAAGTTGGAACCGTCATTCAAGTGAGAATCAGTAGTCATCTTAACATTATTACCAATTCACGCACGGGTAAAAACAGCCAACTAATTTGGCCAGACTAATCATCATTTCTCCTTTGGCAGAAGTACTCTGCACGATCTTTAAGAATCTTAATGAAATATAAAATTCTGCCATCAACCGAAAGACGAAACTTTAAACTAGGAATCAAGATAATTTTGTAACTGGGTTTGCAATCTGGATCTGGCTCTGGCAATTCTTGATTTTACCGTTCCCAAGGAAACCCCTGTGATTTCGGCAATTTCTTCATACGCCATACCTTCGATTTCCCTCAGAACAATAGTTGTGCGGAACACCTCCGGTAGATCGGCGATCGCTTCCCGCAATTGCTCATAGAATTCTCTAGTTGTAAGTTCTTCCTCTGGTCCGGGAGTATCTCCGGCAATCTCCCAGTCCATTTCGCCATCATCTACTGAACGGGGAGCATCCAGTGAGAGAGGACTGACAACACGCTTGCGTTTCCGTAACTCGTCGTAAAACAAGTTGGTAGCGATGCGACTTAACCAGCCCCGAAATTTAGATGGTTCTTGCAATCGGTGAATATTCCGATACACCCGAATCCAAACTTCTTGAGCCAAATCAGCTCGATCGGACCAATCCGGAGCTAAATGGTATAAAACCCTATCTACTTGGGATTGATAACGTCGCAGTAGTTCCGCGAACGCAGCACGATCGGGGCGCAGTCCAATTTGACAGCGCAAAATCAAATCGTGGTTAGAAAGTTTATCAACTTGCACTGATGCTTCCGGAAGCCTTGCATCAACAGTTGACCAGGATACAGTAATCGATTGGCTCATAGATCGTACTGGCTGAAAATCATCCCTATCTATTAGAGCTACTTATCTGCCGGATGTTCCATATATGAGTGACGGATTTATGACTGGAACACAGGATATTTGGCAATACCTATCCCTCTCGGATACGGTGACGTGATGCATACCTGTGCCAGCAATTATCACTGACTATCCACTATTGACAAATAAGTATTAACAATGTAAACAATTAGGCGTTAGCAAACTACCAAAATCAACTTAAAAACTGTTGGCAAAACACAGCGCTGCTTTTGAAGAGAACCGTCTCTTTCAAAGATTGCAGCGTTTGATAGCTAAGTACACAGCAAACATTGATTTAACCAATGTTTAGTAACCAACAAAACTGCTATTTTTGTGGCAATCTTACTAGAATCGTAGACGATGGTTCTTTGTGATGCTGATAATTAGCACCAGTATTAGATTGTTCGGGCACACGAACTTGCAAAAAGAAATTGAGTGAAAATGTAACTGTTATCGCTAACAATAGTTTTTCCAACATGGTCTTTCTCCCACCCACACCATTAACACTATTAGTGATTGATTGCTGCGCCTGTTGGGTTCCAGGGAGTAAAAATACTCACCTAGATTTTTATAGATACTGGGGATTGGGTATCGAGGATTGGGTATTAAGATTTCTTTATTCCTAGTCCCTAGTCCCTTCCAGTCCCTAATCACTAGTCCCTAGTCCCATCGACATATACGCAATGGCAAAATCTGTATAGCCCTAGTTTGCCCACGGGTATGGACAAATTCATAATGGAACTGCTAAAAGTTTGTAAATTTTTGGTGGCCGAATGACCAAGACTGGGGATAGGGTATTGGTGATTGGGGATTGGGAATTGGGAGAAGATTCTTTTCATCTCCTACCTAGTCCCCAGTCCCTAATCCCCAGTCCCCAGTCCCTAGTAAATACACAACATGCAAAGCGGCTTCCGAAAAGTTAGAGTAAGTTAGAAAAAACTGTTAGCTGATGCAAAGTCAAAAGGGTATGTTGGAGAGAATAGACAATGGCGATGGTAAGAAATGAATCTGTAGCGCGTGTAGGGATGCTGCTTTGTTTTGGCACAGCAATCTTATCTCTGGCTCTCCATTGGGGTATTTCCGATCCTATGGCATCTCCTACTCCAACCGGATCTGGCAGAGATAACGTAGCGAGAGCAGCAGATACTGCCAAAAAAACTCAACCTCTGGTGCAAGCTGACTCTAACCCGATAAAGTCGCTGTTGGCTCAAGTTCCAATTCCAGAAAAACCCTCCACTATTCTTGCATCTGCCGACCAGACAAAAGTGATAGTTGATTTAAGCGATCGCCGCGTCTATGTTTATCGCCAAGATCAAGTTATCGCCAGTTATCCAACTGGTATCGGTAAAAAAGGCTGGGAAACCCCCACAGGTTCCTTCCAAATCGATAATATGCGACGCAACCCTATTTGGCGTCACCCTATCACTGGCAAAGTATTTCCACCAGGAGCAGATAGCCCTCTTGGCGATCGATGGATAGGTTTTTGGTCAGATGGGCGTAATAAAATTGGTTTCCACGGTACACCAACACTAGATAACAACCTAGTAGGTAGTGCTGTGTCCCACGGCTGCTTGCGTATGCGTAATCCTGATGTGCGCTTGTTATACAAACAGGTACGTGTAGGGACAACAGTGGAAGTACGACAATAGTTAGTAGTTAGTAGTTAGTAGTTAGTAGTTAGTAGTTAGTAGTTAGTAGTTAGTAGTTAGTAGTTAGTAGTTAGTAGTTAGTAGTTAGTAGTTGATTTTTGACCACTAACCACTATCCACTAACCACTAACCACTAACCATATTAAGATTGCATTTTTCGTTCAAAGTTTGGTGCGTAGTCTTGGAGTAAATTACTGACTTGCCTAAGAATTTCGTTACCAGTGTTTTTACCCAAGACCTGCCTTTCTGGAAAGAAATTGGGCCGATCTAGGTAGCGAGCGATCGCCTCGCCAATTTGCTGGGCAATTAACTCTTGCAGTTCTGTCTTGGCGTGCTGGCGCTGGTAGCTGGCGCCTTCTTCTGTTGTTGCATACAGAGGAGGCAGACGATTGAGGGCGTAAGCGGCGATATCCCCAACTTCTAGGGAAGTTTCGCTGGTAGCTTCTATTTCAGCTACGCGGGCGATGGCTTCTGTGAGTACCAACTCTTCCATGACATTAATAAACTGTTTGCGTGGTACCGCCATCACTTCACCAGTCAACAGCGCCCCCATCAGCCGATCTAGCGCCATGTACTCTTCTATAGAGAGTTCATTGGCATTATCACAGATTCGCCCAACTTCTGCTTCCATTGCTGGTGTCAGATAACCATCCTGGAGAGCTTGTTGCACAATTTTTTCTATACTCATAACGCTCATATTCTATAAGCCACCCAAGCAAGGTAAGGACGGTACCAATCCGATTTACTCTGCCCAATTATAAGAGCAAAAACATGTAAAAACTACTATTTAACACTTAAGTATCGCCACGGTGCTGGGTCAACAGATTGACCGTTGACATATAAACCCCAGTGCAAGTGAGGGCCTGTGGATGCACCAGTGGAACCCACTGTGCCAATTACTTGACCAGGTTTGACCATATCACCTTCTTTGACTTTAATGCGGCTCAGGTGCATAAAAATACTTGTCACTCCTTGACCGTGATCGATGCCAACAACGTTACCGTGAACCCGGAAACCCTCAGATACCTTTCCTACCAAGGCAACTCGCCCAGCCGCTGGAGCAACTACGGGTGAACCCACAGCACCAGCATAGTCAACGCCGCGATGGTAGTAATCATTTGCAAATTTACCATTATAGTAGCGACGCACACCATAAATTGTGGAGATTCTTCCCGCATTTGGCTTAATAAAAGCCCCATTCCAATATTTTTTAGGTGTTTGCAGAGCTTTAAATTCTGCTACACGCTTGAGTTCGTATTCTGTAGCTTTTACTCCCGCTTTACCAGGGGGTAAATTTATGCGTTGTACGGGGAATTTGCGATCGCGCACTTGCACCAACAAGTTTTGTACTTGACCATTTGCCGAAACCTGAATTTTTCTGGTTCCTGACTTTTGTAATGGTGTTGTGGGAATAAAAGCTCGATACTGATTAGGAGCAATAGCAAATGCAGGGTAAGTTTTATCTCCGGTATTGACTGTCGGCTTCGGATCACCTCCAAGATCATCTACATTTATGAACACTGATAGTGTATCTCCCAACTTAGGCTCGGATGGATTCACTCGTACCTGTAAAGCTTCTGCTGGTAATGTTAGAGCGATGGGAACAGCGGCTAATGTCCCCGCTATTATTTTGGTGGTAAGACGATTGACTTGCAAATTTGGCAAAGATAAAGGGAGCAACTTCTGAATACGATATGCGGTAGTCATAGAGATACAAAAAATCCTTGCTGCTGTTGAACAACAGACTAACCTAGAAGCCGTAGAGTTTCCCGCCTCGAAGTAGATTTTCAGAAATAATCCTTTGTAATGTAATATTTGTAACTTGTCAAGTGCTAGTGGTCTATTACGTTAGTTTTGATAAGTTGTGAAAGTTCGTAGTTAGGGCTTTAGCCCTTGAAATTGAGCGATAAATCGCTCACAATAAACCTCTCATAATTCATGACACAGACTAGCCCTGCACTAACATTATTTTTGCTCGGTGGTTTTAAACTTTCTGAATAAACCGCCGTCCTAGTAAACCCTGGGGTCTGACTAAGAGCATAATAAACAAGATGCCAAAGGCAACGGCGTCTTTGTAACCAGAGTATTCAGCTGGGACAAACGCCTCCACTAGTCCAATTACCAAACCTCCCAATACCGCACCGGGAATACTGCCTAAACCACCCAAGACAATTACTGCTAATCCCCGCAACCCAAAACCAATGCCGAAGTACGGCCCGGCTATGCTGACACTAGAGGCGACTAAAGTTCCCGCCACTCCTGCTAAAAAGCTGCTGATAAAGAATGTCAGCACGATAAAGCGATCGCTGTTAATTCCTAACAAACTGGCAGTAGTTGCATCTTCGGCGATCGCCTGCATTGCCTTACCGTATTTTGTGCGGCTAATAAAATAGGTAAGAATGGCGACAAACACCATTGAGACAACAAAAATCACCACCTGCACAGTGCGAATAGGAATGGGGTTTGCTGCTGTACCAAAGTTAATTGCTGGTGGCAAATTACCGTAAGTTTCTGACGGGTATGTGTAACTTTCTGCGCCTACCAAATACTGGATTACATTCACGATTACCACTGCCACACCCAAGCTAGACACAACAGTTAGCAAAGGATCGGAACCCCGCTGTCGTAAGGGGCGAAAGGCAATACGTTCTACCGCCACCCCCACCAATCCTGCGAGAATGCTTGCCAAAATCAGGGCTATAGCGAAAGGTAATTGGATTGGCAGTGCAGCATTCGCGAGCAAGCCATTAAATCCAAATCTGCCACCCATGAGTGCATAAGTAAAATATGCACCCAGGGTAAAAATCGCACCATGCGCCAAATTAATGATGCCCAAAATTGAGTAAACCAGGGTGTATCCTAAAGCAAAAATCGCGTAGACGCTGCCAATAGATAACCCGTTCAAAAACTGTTGCAAAAACAGAGTAATATCCATGCTGCAACTATTTTAAAAATGCGAACTTACCATTGCTGCCGTTGTTTTCCATCTTGATTTGGGCAACATAAAAATCTTTTTGTACGACCTCACCTTCTGGTGTGAAGGAAATTTCACCGAGAGGCGTGTTGTACTTACCTGCTAACACCTGCTGGTTCAATTCAGTCCGCAGCTTATTGAGGGGAATTGTACTAATTTTGGTCTTTTTATCTAAAGCTTTCAGAGCATCTACATACACTTGTACTCCAGCAAAAGCTTGGGCGCTAAATTGAGGTGGTTCTTTTTTGTATTGCTGTTCATAAGCTTGGCGAAATGCAGCGTTAATCTCTCCTGGATGTTGGGGACTGTAAGCTTGAGCAATCATCACGCCATCGCAAAGTGCTTTGCATACAGTAAATACATTTGATGTATTCAGACCATTGCCACCAATAATAGTGCCTTTATAACCTAATTCTCGTAGTTGCCGCACCAAGTTACCACCATCAGCAGCTAGACCAGAAATAATGATTAAATCTGGTTTTAAATTCAGTGCATTTGTGGCTTGGGCTTGAAAGTCGGTGTCCGAAGTTTGGAACTTTTGCACTGTAACTAATTCCAGTCCTGAATCCTTGACTGTTTTTTGAAATATTTCTGTTTCTGATTTGCTATATGCATCATTTTGAGCATAAAAAACTGCGACTTTTTTAATATTAGAATTTTGCTTGATCGCAGCTTTGACTGCATTGGGCGCAACGATAGAAATTGGTGCTGATACACGTCCAATATATTTGCCAATTTCTGGAATTCCTTTAGCAGTATTTGATGGCCCAAGTACTGGCACTTTGGCACGTTCGGCGATAGGGCCGGCGCTAAAAGCTTGTTGTGATAAAGTTGGACCTACAATACCTACAACTTTATCTTTGTTAATCAATGTTTGGAAAGCGTTAATGGCACTGTTTTCATCACCACCGGCATCTTGGAAAACTAATTTAATTTTTGTGCCATTAATGCCACCTTTTTCATTAAAATACTTTTCAGCAATTTTTACCCCAGCCACTTGCTCTTGACCAAGTAATGCCACGTTACTGGTTTGTGCTACGGCAATACCAATGGGAATAGGAGCAGATACACCTGTTGTTGCTGAGGTATTAGTTGCTGTGTTAGTATCGGTATTACTTGTAGTATTTGTACTAGTATTGTTGCCGCCACATGCTGTTAGCAAGACGGCGCAAGAAGCTAAGAATGCAGTTGTACTACCAATAGTTTTTTTCATAAAGTATATATTCCTTTAATCTATTTATTTGACCACATACAGGTACAGGTTCCAAGTAGTTGCCTGTGGTCAAATAATAACGTGAGAGGCTTTTATTTGTAGTAGATTAAATCGTACAGTCTAAATTAATTCACATCTTGCACTATACCCTGCACCGAAGGGCTACGCCCTACGAGTCGGAGAGCCAGAGGCTCTAATACCTCGTTACCAGGTTGAACCTGGTAACGAGGGTTTGCGATCGCAACTCTGGTAACTTCTTGCAAAAGTAAAAATTGTCGGGAGATGGGAGGTGCGATCGCAGATCGGACAGCCAATGACTTCAGAACTTGTTGAGTATAAAATTTAACCTGTATCTATTCAAGTAAGGCTTTGAGGATAGCTTCGCGAACTTTTAACGTATAATCAGCCCCATTGTCTTGGTTAGCCAAAGACACAAAGGTAAGCCGACGTTCGGGGAAGTACCAACTTACAGAAGTAGTTCCAGCACCATTACCGCTAATTCGCCATGCCTCTCCCCAAGAGAGTTTATCGTACCAGACACCCAGTCCATAACTAATTTCTCCCTGAGTTGCAGACAACAACGGTTCATAGGGTGTGAGCATTTCCTTGAGAGTATCATCCTTGAGTAAATTACTACGGAATAGCGCTTTGGTAAACTTGGCTAAATCTCCGGCATTGGAAACCATATTGCCAGTCGCCCAGGCCAATGACATATTCAGACTCGTTGTGTCCTCATCTATGCCATCTTTGGGATTGATATCCCAGTAACAGCTAACGATACCACCAAAAACTTCGTCAGTTTGGAACTCAAAAAAGGTATTATTCAACCTCAAAGGTCTAATAATCCGATTTTCGATTTCGCTTTTGAGAGTGGAACCTGTTGCTTTTTCGATAATTATCCCCAGCAAAACATAGTTGGTGTTGGAATAACACCATTGAATTTTCTCTGCTCCCTCTTCACACCGTTTCCCAGAGAAGGATGGTTTGCCGTAAGCATAGGCTACCAGTTCTTCTGGTTTCCACTCTCTGGATTGGTTCTGATTAACAGCCGTATAAAATGCCTCGTTGCCACTATCTGCGTAATCGTATATACCACTAGTATGATTGAGTAGTTGACGAACTGTGATGTTTCTGCCATTGGTAATTTTGTCCACCATCTCACCAGGTAGCCATTTGTCAATTTTATCTTCTAAGCTCAATTTCCCTTCGTCTTTTAGTTGAAGTACTACCGTTGCAGTAAACGTCTTGGTAGAACTACCGATGCGAAATTGAGCATCCGGGGTTATGGGCATTCCAGTTTGGATATCGGCAACACCACTAGCACCAAACCATGTACCTTTGTCTTTACTAATGACAGCTAAAACTGCACCAGGAACACCACCTTTTCCGGGTTCTCCTGCCTCTTGTCGGTTTTTGTCAAGAATTTCTTGGAATTCTTTAGCTAAGTCATCTGATATATCTCTGCGGGGTATTAAGTTTTTTGTTTGATCTAGTACTGATGTAGTTGTATTTAAATCTATTGGGGATACTGCTTTTACACTTGCTACACTGACAATTATTATTGCTGTCATAACTACTGATGCAGCAGTCTGATAAATTAGCTTCATAGGCTGTTCCTCCTGTTAGATTATTGACGGTAACATTCTTCACCACTTCGCAAAACTTAAAAGAGCATTTGCTACTTCTTCAGGCTTTTCTCCGCTCACCGCAGCGCTAGCTTGTGGTATTTCTAGATACTGAAAGTCTGGACGAATTTTTCTAAAGTCTTCGGCGCGATCGGGCGTTTTTTTACCTGTCGTACAGCAACTATGTCTCAAGCGAAAACTAAGCCTCCCAGGAGAGGTCTATCGAAATCACGTTAAACCAAAGTAATAGGCTTTTCAACTCTAACTTGCGCCACTACTTGACCAATTATACTACTTTCTACGTATCCCAAGGCTTTAAGTGTAGCTAAACAGCTATTAGCTTTCTCCTCTGCGATGGAGGCTAAAAGACCGCCAGAGGTTTGCGGGTCAAATAATAAAGAAAAATTAGAGTGAGATTCCCATTGTTCCAAGTTAGAAATATAACGTGAAGCACGCAAGTTTTCTGGATGCAGTGAGCTAACAATCCCTTTTTGTACTGTTTCTCTTGCGCCTGCTAAAACTGGGATCGCTTCCAGTTGCAACTCCACCGCTACACCAGAAGCTTGCACCATCTCCATTAAGTGTCCCAACAAGCCGAAGCCTGTCACGTCAGTGCAAGCCTTTGCCCCATGTTGTAAGAAACATGTAGCCGCAGCCTGATTTGACAACAGCATTGACTCCACCGCACCATCAATCCAACCACCTTTAGCTTGACGATGCATGTCAGCAGCAAATAATGTCCCAGTTCCCAGGGCTTTAGTTAAAATCAACACTTGCCCTGGTTGCATTCCGCCTTTACGCAGCAACCGATCGGGATAAGCTAAACCATTGCAAGATAAGCCAAATCCAAGTTCCGCGCCTTCAGTTGTGTGTCCCCCAACTAGGGGTGCTTGTGCTTGATTTAGCACCTTCACCGCACCAGATAGTAGCTGATAGAGGGTTTCTTCGACTTTGGCTGGTGCAGCGTAGGGAATGGTAGCTATAGCCAAGGCACTTTGCGGTAAAGCCCCCATTGCAAAAATATCACTCAAGCAATGATTGGCACTGATTTGCCCAAAGATATACGGATCATTAATTAAACTGCGAAAATAATCTATTGTCTGCACCATTAATTGATCGGCTGGCACTTGTACCACCGCTGCATCATCTGGTGCATCCAAACCAATGATGATATCTTTTCTGTCTTCCCCTAGAGGTTGTTCTCGCTTGATGCGGTAGAGGACTTTCTCTAAAACTGTACTACCCACTTTAGAACCACATCCAGCACAGCGCATTACTTTGTCCTTTGTCATTTGTCCTTTGTCATTTGTCATTTGTATTTTGTTATTGACCAATGACATTTCTGGAAGATTACTGAACCGTTTCATAAAGCGACGGTCGATCCAATCTTTCCACAGCCACAATAATTTATGAGGTGGCAAGGTCAAAAAGCCGCGTGTGGCGATCGCTTTGCCATCGCCAGTACCTATTAAACTTAAATATTGTTTCTGCGGTTTATAGGGTTTGAGAGATTTTCCTAGTAAAAATCGGCGTAAATTCTCAAATAATGGCTTCCCTTGCCGAACAGCAAAAACTCCTGCTTTCGGACGTGGATGATTTACCATCGTGGCAATATCCCCCGCTGCAAATACGTGTGGGTGGGACACAGATTGCAATGTGTCATTGACCAGAATAAAGCCCTGCTCGTCAGTTGCCAACCCAGCTGCTTTTAACCACTGCGGTGCTGATGCTTGTGTCACCCAGAAAATGCGATCGCACTCCACTGTTAACCCAGATTCACACACAATCTTATATTCCCCCCTCTCCTTATATTCCCCCCTCTCCGCTTGCGGAGAGGGGCTGGGGGTGAGGTGTTTTGGTTCTACTTTACATACACTTTCCCCTAAGTGCAGTTGAATACCGCGTTCAGTCAAAAGTTGCTTGACCATACGCCGCACTGATCGATGATAATTAGGCATTAGTTCAGCATCTCGCTGGAATAAATGAATTTCTAAAGCCCCCCTTTTGAAGGAAGATTCGGGGAAATCTCCAAAATCTGGAATGGATCGAAACTCCGATCCCATTTTTCGATCAACAACCCAGTCCTCAGTACCCAGTCCCCAATCCCTAGTACCCTTTATATGTGCTTGCATTGATAGCGACAACTCCACACCACCAGCCCCTCCACCGACAATGGCAATCTTTAATGATTTTTGCGGTTTTTCTGCTAAATTTTTTAGTAGCTGCTCCCAGTGTTCTAGTAACTTAGACACTGGTTTTGCTCCAATTGCGTATTCTGCTGCTCCCGGTACAGAAATCGTCGCTGGAGTGCTACCAATGTCAATTGACAGCACATCAAATGCTACTTCTGGCCGGTTAGCACAAATAACTTTTTTATTTTCCAGGTCAAGACCAACTACTTGGTCTATATATAATTGCGTTTGAGCAAAGTTTGTGCTTCTTCGCAAGTCAATATGACATTCATCATGGCTATAAAATCCGGCAATATGACCTGGTAGCATTCCAGAGTAGGGTGTATCAAATTTTTCGGTAATTAAAGTTAATCGCACTCCCGGAAGAGGTTTCATGCCAAACATCAAAAGCGCAATTGCATGACTGTGACCACCACCAATCAGAACTAAATCTTGGACTATGGGCTGTAAATTTTGTTGCATATTAATACTTTGATAAATGCTTTGTATACCCTCCTCTATCTTCCATTTTGGAAAAAGATAAGGAAAAACTATTATTTGTTGCCGATATGTGGTAATAGACCTCAATCAGTTTCTTAACAAGAAGCTTATTGAAAGATTATTCACAGTAGCACTGGAAAATCATGGAATTATCGTGATTTATCGCAAAATAATCCTGCTATTATTTCCAAATCAGTTTCCATTGTCTTATAACTGAGTTGCTGGGAGAGAGTGATTTAGAAACTTCATAAATAAAAAAATATTCAATCGCTTGCAAGACAAGGAGGACAAGGAAAGGGGAAAAAAGTCATGTTGGATGCATGAGTTGGATAATTTATTTTTTGGAGTTCCCCGATCCGGAGTCTGCCTACCCTTGCACTTTTTTGAGTAGAGTGCTTGCAGAAGTCGGGGAAAGGTGAAAGGTAAAAGAGATTGGTTTTTTCTTTTCCCTTTTCCCAGCTTTTGCAAAAGTCACTTTTCCAAGAGGTTCAGAGGGGCTTTTTTCTCACAAACTCGCACGGGTACTCACAATCAACAACTAACCATCCAACGAACAACAGACAACATAAGTAAGTTGGTGGGAATAAATCAAACTATGTTACGAAACATAAACACGCTTGAAAGCTTTAACAATGACCAATGACAAAGGACAAATGACGATCTTAACTAGTTAGCTTTATTTGTGCTGACCTACT
>NZ_JACAEU010000058.1:0-7707 GCF_013388695.1 Fischerella sp. | reverse complement strand
ATTATGTTTGTATACGTTTCTGTAGAGACGTAGCAATGCTACGTCTCTACACATCCGTAATATCAAATCCGTTTGATTAGTTATCGTATCTGCCCTCACAAGAACTGCCCCTCTCCCAACTTGGGAGAGGGGTGTCCGACAGGACGGGGTGAGGGTTTTTAATGAACATGAATTAGCCGGACTTGATATGAATTGTAAATTCATATTTTGATTCAGCAACGCCTATAAATCTCATCCCTTAACACTTTAGTCGGGGGATGAGCTTAATATTTTTCTTTAGCCCCTAACATCTGCAAAATTTTATCTACATTATCCAAGTCACCAACAATGCGCCGAATCGGTACAGGCCAAACCTTTACAAGAGTGGGAGTTGCTGTCACCTGATTCACTTCTGCTTGTTCTGGATGAGTGATAACATCAATGACTTTGAGTGTATACGGTTGACCCAGAAATCGTTCTAAAAGTTCGTGGAGATTCTGAAGAATGCGTTCAATGCCGGGACTATGCCCAGCAACAAACAGACGCAGGACATAGCCTTGTGTATTTGGTTGTACTTGTAGTGTTGCTGATTCTTGATAGTACGGCACTGCTTCAAAAGGATCTAAGCGCACAATCAAGTCATGGTCTTCCCAAAGTTGCGGGAACAAAGAGCGATAGCTTGTCAACACCATGCGATCGCATAACCCCTCCTGCCAAGGTGCGCTTTGCCAGACCAGTTCACCTGTACCAAAAATCGCGTTCAGCACAGCTTGATGTCGCATTACAGCTGGATAAGCTTCGGCAAAAGTTCGTATTTGTTGCGTGCGCGGATCTAACCAGTGGTCAATAGTCGCCGTGTAGCAAGGCACTAAAAAATGAGGCGGTTCTGGTAAGTCTAGGATTTCTTGCAAAGTCGCGCACAAATGTAAATGCCATCGACCTTGTTTATGAGGATCGATGCAGTAAATTAAATCTCCTCCGGGCGTAAACAGTGCAATGCCTTTGAACAACTGGGGTAAGGTTAGTTTGTCTAGAGTCAAGGTAATCGCAGAACTAATATGAATTATGAATTATGAATTATGAATTATGAAATTTTCATCATTCAACATTCATCATTCATAATTTTCGCCTATTCCCTAGTCCCTAATTCTTACACTCGACCTCGAAGCATCTGGGCTATTTCGTTAGGAGTTGGTGACATCTCCAAGGCAGTTTCTTCTGTGATGCGACCTTCTTGGTAGAGGTTGAACAGAGACTGATTCATAGTAATCATGCCATCAAAACCGGCTTGTTTCATTAACTCGGTAATTTCATCGTATTTACCATCTTTGATCCAGTCTTTGACTGCATCAGTATTGATTAAAATATCGTGGAAAGCAGCACGCTTGCCATCCGTCGTGCGACACAAACCTTGGGCGATCACGGCCACTAAAGATTCAGAAAGTGCCACCCGCATTGCATCCTGTTCGTCGCCTGAGTAGAGATTGAGGATACGCTCAATCGTTTTTACTGCGCTGTTGGTATGCAAGGTTCCCATCACCAAGTGACCTGTTTGAGCAGCTTTGAGGGCAGTGTTCACAGTTTCTTTATCTCGCATTTCCCCCACCAGAATTAAATCTGGATCTTCCCGCAAAGCTGCTTTCAAGGCATTGTCAAATTTCCGGGTGTGCATTCCCACTTCCCGTTGTTTGATCAAGGACTTTTGACTTCTGTGAACAAATTCAATCGGGTCTTCAATGGTGATGATATGCTTGGGCATCTCTTTATTGATGTAGTCAATCATTGCTGCCATTGTGGTGGATTTACCAGAACCAGTGGGACCCGTAACTAAAATCAAACCTTTGTGGTAATGGCAAATATCCCTAAAAACTGGGGGTAAGCGCAACTGATCGATAGTTAAGATTTTGAGCGGAATCAACCGCATTACCATTGCGTAGCCTTTGAGAGAGTCAAAAATGTTGATCCGCACGCGAGCAAATTCGTATTGAGTTGCACCGTCAAATTCTAGATGTTCTTCAAAACGGTGAATTTCTGCCTCCGTCAGCACCTCCCGCAACCAACTCATGAAAGTCTCTTTATCTGTTTCTGGATAATCTGTGGTTTGAATTTCTCCACGGTTGCGGAAGCGCGGCGGTTCGCCTACGCCTAAGTGAATGTCGGATATGCCTTTATCATAAGCTTCCCTTACTAATTGGTCTAAAGTAGGGTGTAAACTGTTGCTTTTGGCACGCGCGGGACTGGGGATAGGTGGCGGAGTCCCCGGACGATGAGCAGAAGCAGGGGTGGAAGCCGGTGGTGGGGGTGGTGCTGCAGGGTGAGCGCTACGGCTGCGGTCTATTACCAAAGTTTGTGTAGATTGGCGCTGCGTGCTAATCGTTGGTGGTGGTGGAGGAAGTGGAGGGACACCACGGTCTACAGTTGGGGTCCAATTTAATGGATTTTGTGATTCTGACATATTATCTTCAAGATGATTGCACGTTGACTAATCTCCTTGCTAGGGGAGAAGCGCTTTGCTGATACTAAAAATCGGTTTTTAATTGACAGGCAGAATGTTGAATAGTTATCAGTGAATACTGGTAACTGATGGCTGATTGAATGGTGCTTGACCTTTGGCAGATGCCATTGTCTGCGATCGCTATAGTTGCAGGTTGACTTGCTAGCAAACTAGATAACGCGAATAACTTGTTACGGACAGTTCAATTTCATCACCCCTGTTTGTATCATTTTTTCTGAATTTAAATGGTCTATTAGTTAAATAGATTGATTTGAATAGAGCATTAATTAATGTTTAACACACCATACTTATAAAATATCCCCAGTGATTATACTCTTATAAAGAGTATAATTTAATACTTCAATGCCTTGCGAACTGAAATGAGAAAATTTTCTAGCAATTCACGCTAGTACATCACAACAGAAAAAATGCGACTATTCAAAAAAAACAAAAAGCTTAGAAAATAAGCTTTTCAACTTCTGCCTCCAACCTTCTTATTGGCAAATAACACTAGATAATTTCTTTAGTCAAATTTAAATTATGAGAATTATCTTTGATTTTTATAAGAAATGTTAAAATTACCAGAATCATAGTCTTTATATCTATCTAATGAGGTAGTAACCTGTAGCTTATATGCCTAAAGATAGATGGCAAAAACTAGTTTTCTGTCAAAATGCCCAGTTAGCCTTCATCCATCATTAGAAAAGCTTAACTGTAAATTTTATTAAATAAATGCTCATCTTCTCAATTGGTTTTTATATACTGAACTTCACTAATTGTTGATCCCTTTGGTTATCAACACCAACGAGATGCTTCTGAATTCCAATCTTTAATTTGTGTATTTGGGAGAAAAGTTATGGCTTTTTCACACACGTCCGATTTAGGCAAGACCGATTCCTTGTTAATGGTTAAAAGCTTTTTGATATGGACTTTTACATTGGCAGTATGCTTGCTGGTTGTCGGTTTTCCTTTAGTTGTTTTGATGGCTACGGTTGGATGTCTGTTGTCGATTGTTTTGCAATCGGTTATGCCAGTTAGTGCTGTTTTGCTTGTGGCAGGGGGTTTAATTCTGTTTAATGTTTTGGCAGTTGTTGTTGGTGCAGGTGTACTAACTGCTAAAGGTATTCACCCTAAAGAAGTTAAATGGTTAAGCTGGTTGCATGGAGAAACAGAAGAAATGCAAAAGACTGTCTATGCTGCTTGCCCACTAACCTGTGATATCAAACTATAACTAAACTGCTAAATTCGACAAACAGTGCATCCTGCCCGGTTATGCCGGGTTTTTTCATGCTTTTTTGTCATCTGTCATTTGTCATTTGTCCTTTATGGGTATTGACTATTTACCATTGACCATTAACTATTGACCATTAACTAATGACTAATGACTAATGACTAATGACTAATGACAAACGAGTTTACATTATCTTAGGCACTCGCCCGGAAGCGATAAAACTAGCACCGGTAATTCAAGCTTTCCAAAATTCTCTAAGCTTCCAGACACAAGTAATTTTAACCGGACAGCATCGCGAAATGGTTGAGCAAGTGATGCGGCTTTTCAACCTCAAGGCGGATCGCGATCTGGAAATTATGCAGCCGCAGCAATCTTTGACTGATATTACTTGCCGCAGTTTGCAAGGATTAGAAGGATTATTCCAAGAAAACAAGCCAGATTTAATTTTGGTGCAGGGAGATACTACCACAGCATTTGCAGCAACTTTGGCAGCCTTTTACCACAAAATTTCTGTAGGACATGTAGAAGCTGGCTTAAGAACTGATTACTTATTTAATCCTTACCCAGAAGAAGCCAATCGACGACTGATTTCGCAACTGACTCAGTTACACTTTGCGCCAACGCCCTTGGCTGTAAAAAATCTTCATCATTCCGGTGTTTTAGGTGAAATTCACCTGACAGGTAACACGGTGATTGATGCACTGTTGAATGTTGCAGCAACTGAACCTGCCTGTGATATTCCTGGGCTGGAATGGAGTCAATATCGTGTCTTGTTGGCAACCGTGCATCGACGCGAGAATTGGGGAGAACCACTGCAAGGAATCGCCCAAGGATTTTTACAGATATTAGATAAGTTTCCTGATACAGCTTTGCTGTTGCCGTTACACCGCAATCCGACGGTACGAGAACCGTTGCAGGCAATGTTGGGGAATCATCCCCGGATTTTTTTAACAGAACCTTTAGATTATGCGGAACTAGTGGGGGCTATTATGGGATCGCATCTCCTCCTCACCGATTCTGGCGGTTTGCAGGAAGAAGCACCTAGTCTTGGCAAACCAGTCTTAGTTCTGCGAGAAACGACAGAAAGACCAGAGGCTGTTACGGCTGGTACAGCTAAACTTGTAGGAACTCAACCAGAAACAATAGTTGCTAACGCAGCTGAGTTGCTAGCTAACCCAGCTGCCTATGAAGCAATGGCAAATGCCATCAATCCTTTTGGAGATGGTCATGCGGCAGAGCGAATTTTACAAATTGTGCAAAAATATTTGGGGCTTTTTTAGCCGAAATCAAAAAGTCTAGTAACTCAGATTAGAGACGTAGCATGCTACGTCTCTACAAATTTAGGTAATGGGTCACTCGCTTCGCTCCAATTAAAAATTAAAAATTCAAAATTGAAATCCCCACAATTAAAATTGGGGGCTTGAATAATGATGCTTCGCAGTTTCTTTTTTTACATAATTAAAATTAGGGGCTTGTACCCGAAATAAAAATTTTTATTTCTTCTTAATTTTGCATTTTGAATTTTGAATTTTGAATTGTTTCGGTCATAGGGAGCAGATTTCGTATGAGCGCAGACTTGTATGTAGACATAAAAAAACCTTTCAGTTCAGTCCATGAAAGGTATAGTAACGCTAATCAATTTCTCAGATAAAACCATCAGATGCTTTGAAAACAAGCTTATTGCTGAAATCTTCTTAATAGTATGTTCCAGCGTATATTCCTAATGCCCTTCGTGTTTGAGGTCCAACTACTCCATCTACAATTAAGCCACTATTTGCTTGGAAGTGTCGGACTGCGTTTGCAGTGGCGTAACCGTAGTATCCAGTAGCTCTTACTCCTAAAGCTCTTTGAACTCGTATCACCGCCGATCCTCGAGAGCCGATTGTGAGAATACGTGAACGTGAATAATAATGCTTAACTCTTCTATGGCCGTAATAATGCTTAACTCTTCTATATCCATAACAATGGATACAGTCTTTAACACGTTTGGGTCTAATCCATTGGGCAGCAACGTAACAACCATTAGATAAACGAGCAAACCCATGCCTGTATCCGACGACCCGCAGTCGAGAGCCATTTGGGTAACACGCAACAGATCTATAGTGAGTACCTGGTCCAGTGCGGACATGCAGACAACCACCGTTTGTTCTTACATAATATTTACCTGGATGGCTATAGTATGCTGAAACTTCTTTGATAGGAGCTAGAATTGCTAACAAAATGCTAATACTAGCGAAAATTAACCCAGCAGATTTGAAATGTTGGTGCCAATTAGAATTGAATTTAATCTCGGGCAGACGAATTTCATCTGGATTTGGCTCTGTATAGGCAAGAGCCATTTCCGTATAAGCCAGACATTCCACGATGATCTCCTTGCTAATCAAAACTGAGTGAAAGCAGAGATTTTCTTCGCCGAATCTTTGAAGTTTACTAAATGTAATTGAGACTACAAATAATCATAAAGGATTTTTATTTATAAAAAAATTAAGAATGCATAAGTTTTGATAAAAATTTTCTGATATAAAGATAGCTATTTTTGCACAAAATTTATCAAATGCGAACTCATCTATCAAAAGAGGTAAATATCCCTGAAAATATTATTGTTTGCTTTTTTCAAGATGCTGTCAACTTCAATTGTGTAATTGCTTTGAAATCAAAAAATTATCTGAACGTACTGGCATACTGTCTCACCAAATTTCCACTCGTTTAGGGCTAACAAAGTAAGAAAAATTACCACGATCGGCCCGATATTTAGCAGTGGTAATATTTATTGTTTTTAGCCTTAAAAGCTGTCTACATATTGCTTTAATTAACCAATGTAAAACAATTGACTATTTTTCTGACAGACTTTAATAAAAGCATTTACTGTCTCTGTTTCAATCACTATCACGCTGTCAGATTAAGTATCATATGAGTGGATGCAAAGTCCAAAACTGCGGTGTAGAACGACGGCAGAACTGAATAAGGGGGAATTGAAACATTCTTTATCGAGAGCAGTGTTCTTTCATAGTTTGGGCGAAGTCCGCGATCGCTCCTCGCACAAGCGCTCCCGTAGGGGTCTGTTACTCCCGGATAGGGAACAGGAAAAGCGAACTTTGCTTCCGAAGTGGAAAGAACAAAACGGTACGAGAAAATTAAGATAGTGGCGATCGCACCTCGTATTAGAAAACTAGTAACAGAATATTGATTCCGTTACCTATCCATCATTATTTTGTGGCCATCTAAGAAAAATGCGCTTTGTCTTCCAACAGCGTTAAATAGGGGCATTTCACCTCACCCAAGTGTTTTAAAACGCTAATCGCTGCTTATTCCAAATTGCTGCAATTACGTAGCCCAGTTATGCGATCGCACACCTCGCTGCGAAGCTCACAATCAGCATCTGAGTAGTAAGGCTGAAATTATTTCCAGGCATGTGTTTCAGGCAATTGAAGTTGCCCCTCTGGAGCGTCTTCAATTGCATAAATTTTTGACCTAATCTCAATCATAAAGCAGTAGACCAAATTACAGGGAGTCAAACCTTTGTAGCGAGTCTAGAGCGTTCAAGAGAGTTGCTAAGGTTAAAGTTATGCCATTGGAATGCTTTTATAGCTTACCCGACAGCATAGAGGAACATCGCATTATCTGGCGAATTGAACCACGGTTACGCTTACGGATTAACGGGTTGCGTCAGAAAATAGAACATGAAGCACAATGCAATGAAAAAATACTGGAAGCCAGAATAGCTCGCTATTTATTTGAGGAGTTACAGCAGCATCCAGAGCATGAACTACTCCGATACCATTGGATTGCTTTTCTAGTAAGACGTTGTGAAAAAGTCGCTCGACGCCTCGCTCATTTGGGTTCTAATTGTTTGCGAGATTTAATCCAAATGGGAGTTGAAATAGCCAGGGTAAGAGCGTCTCAATCAGGCTTGACACAAGCAATCAGAAGAATCTAATGTATTGTCAATGAAACAACAACTGAGCACCCGAATCATATAATTGTTATCCATAGCGGTGCGTTT
>NZ_JACAEU010000012.1:0-14542 GCF_013388695.1 Fischerella sp. | reverse complement strand
CTTCCAAATAAAAAAACATACAATTTTTCTTGTGGGGTGGACATCCTGTCCGCCCATAACCAAGGGCGGGCGAGACGCCCACTCCACAAGAAGGGATAATTTATTTCTTGGTAATCCCTTAGAGTTGTCGCATCACAAGAATTTAGATTCAGAAATTTCTAATTTCTTGAGGTTTCAGATAGCGACAAATCTTTTGTTTGAACAGCAAGCCTTTTGAAAAACTATCTAAACTAACAAGTATTTTCCATTATGAAGCCCCTGACATATTTATGTTTCAGGTGAATAAAGCTTATTAACTGACAAGTCTAAAGACCGTCTTCATGTTTTAATGTCATCACTCACTTTTATCCCTCTTTTGTCACTTTCACAGAGAATATTCAAATTCTTTTGGATTTTCAACCAGATAATAAATTCGGAGAACTTTTATCTTTCATGAGAGTGACATAAGAAAGTTATAGCCGTTTTGTCTTGAATGAAATGCATATCATAGGGGTAAAAACTTTTTGTACCCTTACTATGCATTCTTTACAAAAACAACTACTATAAAGCAAACTTTACTTGATATTTATATATTGGGTCATGAGAAAATTATAAGAACTTTATAAGAACTTTCTTATATTCGCAGCTGATAGCCCATGCCTCTCACGGTCTCGATTAGGTCATTGCCCAGTTTCTTCCGCAGGTATCCTACATACACATCCACAACATTAAAGCAGCGGTCATAGTCGTAGCCCCAAACGTAATTGAGAAGATCCTCCCGGCTGAGGACTTGATCGGCGTGGCGCACAAAGGTATCTAAGAGAATAAACTCGCGGTTTGATAGCTGAACTGTGCGATCGCCAACTTTGACTTGGCGCTTGGGCAAGTCAAGGACGATGTTACCGACTTTTCGGACTACTTCTGGCTTGCGTGCAGGTTCATGTACTTGGCGATCGCGCAACCGCAGGCGCACCCGAGCAAGTAATTCTTCAATACGAAATGGCTTGGTCACGTAGTCATCGGCTCCGCCCTCCAGTGCGGCAACTTTGTCCTTGATATCGTCCCGAGCTGTAAGAACAATAATGGGCAGTCGTTCGCCCTGACCTCGCAACTGTTCCATCACAAGTGTGCCATCTTTACCAGGAAGACTGAGGTCAAGAATTAACAGATCAAATTTGTGGCTGCAACTCATCTGAATTGCTTCGTCACCGTCCTTTGCTACTGCGGTCATGAAGCCATTTGCTCGCAGACTTTTTTCCAGAAAGCTAGCAATGGGAATTTCGTCTTCGGCGATGAGAATTTTATTCATAAAGTCCAATTCAACCTTGGTAAGTTTAAATGGGAATGATAATGGTAAAGGTAGACCCATAACCTGGTTGACTAACTAATTTCACCCGACCACCGTGAGCTTCAGCAATCGCTTTGACAATCGCCAATCCTAAACCAGCTCCCTCAGAACGACGATGACTGTCGCCTCGGACAAAACGCTGGAAAATCCGCTCTTGCCGATCGGGAGTAATGCCTTCGCCTGTATCGCTTACCCACAAACGAAACTGGTCATTAGTCAAGATAGATCCCAAAGCGATCGTATCCCCTTGTGTTGTATGCTTGATCGCATTTTGGACAAGGTTCATTACCGCCTGGGTGAGACGCTGGGGGTCAGCGATGATACGACCCGAACCCTTGGCTTTTAAACACCAATTTCTGTCTGCTAAGGTGCTTGCCTTAACATACAGTTCCTCAGTTAGCGAGCTGATTTCTACAATTTCTATATTTAAAAAATTGGGATGCTCCGCCTTAGCCAGCAGTAGGAGTTCATCTACCAAGCGACTCATGCGCCCCAACTCGCTGAAGACTAATTCTAGTATTTCACGTTGCTCTAGAGAATCAACTTCGAGTTGTTCTAGAGAGCATAGGATAATGGCGATTGGTGTCCGCAGTTCATGACCTGCGTCGTTGATGAAGTCTCGTTGACTGGCAAAGGCTGCCTGGAGCCGTTCCAGCATTTCATTGAAGGTGATTGTAAGTTCAGTGATTTCGTCGCTTCCTTGGATCGCAATGCGTTGCGTCAGATCGTACTCGCTAATCGCTCGGGCTGTTTCACTGAGTAAGCGCAGGCGGATCAGTATCTTTCCTGCTGCTAACCAAGCAATTGCGGAGGTTAAGGCAATAATAGCCATAATCCCCTCGACAATTCCGACAATCGCAACAACCTGATTCACCTCTTCATAAGCATCAGCAGGGAGGTGTGCTACCACAAACACTCCACGAGTTTTTCCCCCAATGTTGACTGGTTCTGCCAGATAGCGAATAGTACCGTGTGTGCTGTTTGACTCACCTCGTTTTGGCTGAGTGAGTTTAGCCCAAACCTTGATCAGTTCTGAGTTAGTAGGAGGATTCAGAAAGTCTGGAATTGCTGTATGACTGGACTTGTAGAATTTGCCGTTTAATATTGCGATCAGAAACTCATCGTCATTGGGAACGTTGCGGGCTAGAAATACATCGAATATAGCAGCAACATCATCCCCAAAGGGTTGACTTGTCATTGGGTTTCGTCCCTTGACTAAGCGACGAAACTCCTCCACCTCCTGAACCAAAGATTTCTCAATATGCTGTTCTAAACGAGCAATGAGGATGCGACGAATTGCTAAAAGTGATACAACGGTGGAGAATACTACCAGCACAACATACGAAGCTATTACCCGTGTTCTAGCTCCAAATACCAATCGACGCCATCGATGCACGTGTCTGATTTGGTTTTGCCACATCCCTAATTTGAACCCTAATTACGGAAGATAGATAGCAATTCTTATTCATTTATGAAATCATAAAACCTCGCGACTCTAGTGGTCTGCCAAGGTAATTTTGATGGTTTGCAAGATTCGGTGACTTCTTGTTGACACCCGAAGGGTGGCTTCGGTGCAAGGTAGAAGTCACCGAGCCTGACCACGATGAGACAATAATTCCACACCTTTAGGGATTTCCAAGAAATAAATTATCCCGGATTGTGGGGTGGGCATCCTGCCCGCCCTTCAGATCGGACGGGTGGGGACACCCATCCCACAAGAAAATTTGGGATGTTTTTTTATTTGGAAGTCCCTTAAGGCGTGGGAGCGTAAATTAAACTGCTACTACCGTACTTACATGCTTCTCCTGCGGTGTTGCAATCATCTGCATTCCTGCTGGTGTGGCTATAGTCAAACCACGGCGGACAGGACGCACGGGATGCTTTCCAACTAGGGACACCTGAAAGCGTGACAGAATAGTTGCCAATACTATCTTCATTTCATATTGAGCAAACGCCATACCAATACAGCGGCGATTTCCGCCACCAAAGGGTAAATATTCATAGGTCGAAAATTGCCGTTCTAAAAAGCGTTCTGGTTTAAATTGCTTTGGCTGTGGGTAGACTTCTTCGCGATGGTGCGCCAAGTAAATACTAGGGATAATGACTGTACCTGCTGGCAGTTTGTAACCACCAATTTCTATCGGAGATTTGACAATCCGAGGGAAAGCAGTCATGGCAATCGGATAAATCCGCAGAGTTTCTTGGCAAACGGCTGTGAGGTAAGGTAATTTGGCAATTGTATTCGGATCTGGGCGATCGCCAAGGGTATCCAGTTCTCGTAGTAATTTTTCCCGCACCTCTGGTAAACAATCAATCCAGTACAAAGCCCAAATCAAAGCCGAAGCTGTGGTTTCATGTCCCGCCACCAACATCGTCATTAATTCATCGCGCAACTCTTCATCTGACATTGAATGACCGTCAATATCACGAGCAGATATCAATAAACTCAGAATATCTTGGCGATTTTGATTAGATTCATGGCGACGTTCTCGAATTTGCGCCAAAATCAATTCATCGATTTTTTGGCGCAGGCGCAAAAATCGACCCCACGGACTCCAAGCCCCAAAATCTGTCCTTAAAAAGCTAAAAAATAAAGCTGTGGACATAAAGGGAGAACTGCTGAATTCCAGCACTGAAGTAAGCAATTGTCGCAGTTCTTCTAAACGCTGTCCTTCATCCAAACCAAATACTACTCGCAAGATGACACGCAGGGAAATTTCTTGCATCGAGGTGCGGATATTGAAAGGTTTGCCTGTTTGCCATCTATCACTAACATATTGAGCGATTTCACGGATAGCATCTCCATAAGCACGCATCCTTTCTCCATGAAAAGGAGGAGTTAATAGTTGTCTTTGGTGTTGGTGGCGATCGCCATCCATGAGAGTTAAAGAATTTACCCCCAGCAGAAATTTTAAAACCTGGTTTCCCCTGCCGCTCTCAAAATGATTGGGGTCAGCGGTGAAAATTTGTTGCAGCGCTTCTGGCTGGCTGAAGTAGACAATATGGGAATCATCTTGTCCCCAGATGGTGAAGGTGTCACCGTAGGTTTTGGCAAAATCTTCCACGTATTGCACAGGCTGAAATATGAATTTCATCAGTCGTAAAAAACGTGGCATTTTTGGCCCATCAGGTAAGCTTAGAGTTGCTGTCATGAATACTTATCTTTAATTAGCGCTTCTGGATTCTATTGTGGCGATTTCAGATATTTTTTGTGTTACGAAACGCGGTATATTCAGGTGAAGACAGGATCGGAAGTAATTTGTGCCAAGAATTATTGCTATCCTCAACGGTAAGGGAGGAGTTGCTAAAACAACTACTGCAATCAATCTTGCTGCAATCTTTGCGGAACAACAAAAGGTTCTTTTGGTAGATGCAGATATTCAAGGTTCTGCTAGTTGGTGGTTTGAGCGTAGTCAGGATGGAATGGGGTTTGATCTATCTCAAGAGACAGATCCCCAACTTTTAGCTCGTTTGCGTAAGATAGAGGGATACGATTTAGTGGTGGTCGATACGCCTCCGGCGTTACACTCTCAAGCTTTGACAGCGGTAGTGGCGATCGCAGACTATTTAGTTTTGCCCACACCGCCAGTACCGATGGATTTAGCTGTCCTCATTGACACCGTCAGGGAAGCAGTCACTCCCGTGGGAGTTGCCTATCGGGTGCTTTTGACTAAAGTAGATACGCGGAGTTTAGGGGAGGCTTTGGAAGCACAAAACACTCTCATGCAGTTAGGAATTCCCGCCTGTAAAGCTTTTATTCGTATATATAAGGCTCACGAACGAGCAGCACTTGAAGGTGTGGCGATTACTCAATGGCGAGGTAACAATGCACGAGAGGCGCAGTCAGACTATCGCCGTGTGGCTGATGAATTACAACGTGATTGGAGGAAATAAAAATAATGGCTACCAGAAAACGTCTTTCTGACGTCATCCAAGAAGAAGCACAAAAAATTTCATCCCCAGAAGCAGAAGGTGATTCTGTAATTGAAGTTACTGCTGAGGAAGTTGCAGAAGACAGTACATCGACCACAGATGAATCTTCCACCAACACCAACGAGCAAACAAACTCTAAACGTACAAACCCAACTAAGGCTGATTTAGAAGCTACAGTCAAACAGTTACAAGCTTCTTTAGAACAATCACAGCAAAATGAGGAGAAATTACAACACAAAGTTAGTGGTCTGCAATCAGTTTTGTCTGAAAAAGAAGCCACAGTGAAAAAATTGCAAGCTTCTCTAGAGCAAACAAAACAAAACGAAGACAATTTAAGTCAGCAAGTTAGCGAGTTGCAATCAGCTTTGTCTGAAAAAGATGTATTAGCAGAACGTCTCACCCAAGAACTTTACGAAGCTAAAAAAGTAGCCCTGCAACTTGCAGAAGCTAATTCCAAGCTCACGGAAGAAATTAATACCTTGAAAAAAGACAAAGAAAAACCCCAAGCAATCACCTATAGAAAATCATACCGCGCCACAGAAAAACTTCCATACCGCCCAACAGAAAAACTACCACCAAAACAACCTGAAGAATCTGCGGATAATTCATCTCAAATGTGGTTACTTGACTGATAAATTTAGATTTGAGATTGTGCCATCAATCCCAAATCTAAAACGCGAAGTGTCCTGAGCAAAGCGAAGGAGCTAAATTCACAATCCATTATCCAAATATACAGTCTGTAATATTGCTCATGTACAATTTTCTACCATTTGCTTACTTTCAAGATCAATTCGTACCTTTTCAAGAAGCAACAATTTCCATTGCTACCCACGCTTTGCACTATGGAACGCTTGCATTTGGTGGCATGCGAGGTATTCCCGATCCGCAAGATCCTACACAAATTTTGTTGTTTAGATTAGACCGTCACTGTCAAAGGTTAAGTCAAAGTGCGAAATTCTTGCACTACAACTTACCAGCTCAGAAAATTCAAGAAGCTATAGTTGAATTTGTAAAAAAAAATCAGCCAACTAATTCCTTTTATATTCGTCCTTTTGTCTTCACCTCTGATTTAGGAATTGCCCCAAGGCTGCATAATATCGATAAAAGTTTCGCTATTTATGGATTAGAATTAGGCGATTATTTATCTCCAGAAGGAGTAAGTTGTCGAATTAGTTCTTGGTGTCGGCAAGAAGATGCGAGTTTTCCACTACGTGGGAAAATTAGTGCAGCTTATATTACTTCTTCTCTTGCCAAGACAGAAGCAGTTGAATCTGGCTTTGACGAGGCAATTCTAATGAATGCTCAGGGTAAAGTCAGTGAAGCCTCTGGGATGAATATTTTTATTGTTAGGAATGGACAAATTTTTACCCCTGGATTTGACCAGGATATTCTTGAAGGAATCACTAGAGATAGTGTTTTAAAAATCGCTCAAGACCTTGGTATTAAAGTCATCGAACGTCCCATAGATAAATCTGAGCTTTTGATTGCTGATGAAGTATTTCTCTGCGGTACAGCAGCCAGAGTTGTTCCTGTGAACAGAATTGAAAACTATTATTTATCAGAACATAGACCAATAACTGAAAAACTCAGGGAAAAACTGACAGCAATTACAGAAAATCGAGAACCTAATTACCGTGATTGGGTATTTTCGATTTCTATTAATTAAGTTATTATAGCGGTTCTCGTTTGAATGAGGTACGCGGGTAGCGGCAATTCATGAATTGCTCCTACCTCAATTGGAAACCGCGATAATTAGTATTTTGTGCTTTTTTGATTTCTCTTCATACTCACACAAGCAAAGTATAACCGCAAATTCCCCTAGAACCTTCACCATAGCTTTCTAAGTACAACATTGCATAAGCTCGCGCGCGAAATTTCTACACCAAGACTCTGCGCCCCTCTGCGTTTACCTCCGCGAGCCTCTGCGTTTCAAAGAAACTCTAAAATATGCTGGGCGGTAATCTGCGGTTGTTCTAAATGAGGGACATGACCGCAATCTTGAATCCAGATGAGTTTACTGTTGGGAATTGCCCTCTTAAAGCGCTTAGCATCCGTAGTGCCTAAAATTTTATCGGAATCACCCCATAAAATCAGTGTTGGTTGCTGAATTTCTCCCAACTTCTTAAATCTAAAAGCAGTGTAACCACCGCTTTTTGTAAATGCAATTAAAGCTTGATGCCAGTCCGGACATTCTAGATGTAATCCTGCACATAATTGAGCATCAATTGAAGCAAGGCTTTTGTTTTTATAAGCAGCGCGAATAATGCTTTGGCGTACCTTGGGATTACGCAAAAATTGAGCTGCGAAATAATCCAACGGTGGAAACATTAATTTGATGAACGGTGAACTTCCCACCAAACCGGCGCTATCAATTAACACTAACTTTTTGACTAATTCTGGGTAAGTGAGAGTAAAATCAATCGCTGCTGCACCCCCCATCGAAGCACCTACCAAAATGACAGGTTGGTTAATCAGAGTTTTCCAAAAATAATAAAGATGAGTCTTGATTTCAGCAGTTCTAAACTTGATTCCTTTTGGTCTGCTTGTAAACCCAAAACCTAACAAATCTACTGCCCAAGTTTCATTGTGTTCTGCAAGTAATGGCAGGAGGCGACGATATTCTAAAACCGAACTGTCAAAGCCATGAATTAACAGTAACGGCGTACCACCACTACCCCTACGCACGTAGGTTGTAAGAATTGGCTCGGAACTCAGGGGAGTAGCGATCGCTATCTGTTCAATGCTTTGAGCTAGAGCAACGGAGGTAGATTCTGTTAGTTGCCCAACGGCGGCTGAGAGAAAACTAGGAAACATAAATTTTAGTTTACCTTGTTGTCTGCCGCAGTTGCTGAATGTGTGCCCGCAGTTTGTCCTGAATTTTTGAGGGTTGGTATACTGGTGCAATTGTCTCGCGATCTGGTGTTACCGTCCAGTCATACTGGCGTAGCAGTGTCGCCAAAATAATTTTCATCTCCATCTGGGCAAATTCAAAGCCCAAGCAAATATGAGGGCCTCCACCAAAGCCTACCAGTGCAAAGGGATGTTTTTTATCTTCTTCATGTGGCGGTGCAATTTGCCCAATCCCCAATCCCCAATTCCCCATTTCCATCTGTTGTGAAGCCGCGTAGAATAAATATCACACTGCCCGAACTTTTGGAGAGTCAAGCCATGCCATTGGCGGTTGGAGTAATTCAAACTTTAGGTTTTCCTGCTGTACTGGCAGCAGCAGACGCGATGGTAAAAACTGCCGAAGTTACTCTTGTATATTATGGTCTAGCAGAAAGCGCTCAGTTTGTAGTTGCCGTCCGGGGACAAGTAGCGGAAGTAAGAAGAGCTATTGAAGCAGGTATAGAAGCTGGAAAACAAGCTCAAGGTAGTGGCGGGAAGGTCATCACCCACTACATTGTTCCTAACCCTCCGGAGAATGTGGAAAGCGTTCTACCTATCCATTTCACCAAAAAATCAGAACCGTTCCGCATTTTCTGACGTGATTCTAAAGTGTTCATTTCACTAATATGCAGGAAAGTCAAGATGATAAACCTATATAAAATATGTAGGAACCTTCGTACAATTAGTTGGTAGCGCCACATACGATTTACTGATATAGGAGATAACCAATGCCACTACAGGCAGTTGGATCAATTGAAACTAAGGGTTTTCCTGCTGTTTTAGCGGCAGCAGATGCGATGGTGAAAGCTGGTCGAGTCACCCTCGTAGGATATATAAGAGCTGGTAGCGCTCGCTTTACAGTTAATGTGCGGGGTGATATTCAAGAGGTAAAAACCGCTGTAGCTGCTGGTATAGCAGCTGTAGAACAGGTTCATGGCGGTACCCTAGAAACCTGGGTGATCATTCCTCGTCCTCATGAAAACGTTGAAGCTGTTCTGCCTATTGGCTTCTCAGAGGAAGTAGAACAGTATAGACAAGCAGTGGAAAATCCGATAGTACCAAGACCCGGTATTCGCTAATTTCCAGAGTCAATAGTCCAGAGTCAATAGTCAAAACATTAACTATTGACTAATGGCCATTGACTATTCACAGAAACCTGGATGGCACAGTTGAGTTCGTTCAGTAAACTGTATCATTGAAAATAGCGATCGCTCAATCCACACTCAGGCTTAATCAAATCTATTTAAAAGTACCCTTCAGGGTACTATGCAATTTTCAATAAATTTTTCAAAATAATCTCGTATGCTACTGTCTCTTTCTCAAACAAGATTTTGAGGACGAGGAAAAGTAGTCTTGCTAAATAAATGCTATGAATCAATGTAGCAATATATTTTTGCTTTCTCTATTCACATCTTGCAGCAATTGCAACAGCCAGGAATCAGCAGCCCCACCCTCGTTACCAGGTTGAACTTGGTAACGACAGAGTCTCTGGCTCTTATAGAGAATGCTGCGGAATCGTAATTATAGCAAGTTTTATAATACGAGTTGCAAAAATATACGTAAATTTATTGGTTAAATGCAGAATTTTTGTACTCAATATTAATCTTTAATCTATGTAATACCCATGTTTTCCAATTTTTAATTTTCAATTTATTAATTTTTAATTGTTTTGGGGACTCCCACAGGAGTGAAACCAAAGGATCTAAAACAGCGTCTACATACAAGGAAATCATAATTTGCCATGCGAACGGGGGCAAATGTCAGCCTTTTCTAACTTCTCATCGGCCAAGGAGCGTCCTCATCCACTCTTAGTGAAACACTTTTTTTGAAGTTGAAAAATGAATGTAGTTTATAAAACTTAAAAATCTGGGACAGTGGGGAAAGTTGCTCACAGACTTTGATTTCCAGGAATATGAGATCGGAAACTTTCATGCAAGTGCAGAAACTCCTGCATAAAACCAGTGAGTCAGAACGTAATAAAAGTAGAATCACTGAGATGTCTGGACTGGACATCTGGTAATTGGGGGCAACTGCCAATCAAAAAGTTGAGTGGGACAACAAACGGGGGTTGTGATGCAAACTTTAAAACAGGGTTTCGAGGAGCGCAATCTCACTATGGCTTCTGAGGCAGACAAAATAGCACAGTTCTGGCACAAACGTCTAGCCCAAGAGTGTCCAGAACAAACTGCGGCCAATAGAGAAAGCGTGGTTTACTGGCTTTTAGGAAGTAACCAAGAGCGGTTTGATCAGTTCAACCCCAAGGAATTGGAAATTGCCAAGCAAGCGATGGAATATCGCTGGAAGATATTACATCAACGCTATTTAGGCAAAGGACGAGAAGCTGCTTATCGTAATTTAATCACTCGTTTAGGCAGTTTGGTGACATTGCGGCATAGAATTCAGACATGGGTTGCCCTCAGCCGCGATCGCCAACGGAGTGTGTTAGATGTTCTGCAAGAAGTCATTCAAGAATTGCTGCAAAGTGATAATTACATGCAGCAGCAAATGGCTTTTATTTCTGAATTTACGACCGATCCCCGATTGCGGAATGCACTACTGTTTGCCAGCACAGAAGAATATTGTTTGCGACCTGTACGCAATCAACCGCTGCTCGTGTATCGTTTTGTAAATTACTTACGTAGAACCCAGCGTGGCGGCCTAACTCAAGTACCTGGTAGTGACATGATTCGGCTAGTCTCGGAAGAGATTCTTACAGACGACAGTGACAACCGGGTGAACTTGGTCGATAGCCAAGCGATCGCAGAATATCAAGAAGCACAAGAACTAGAAGAACAGCAGACGCTGCGACAGTCAGTCAAACAGGAATTTGAAGATTACTTACAACAAAATCTTGGGCAAGAAGCTGTTGAGTGGTTGCGCCTATACCTGCAAGGCAAATCCCAAGATGCGATCGCCAAAAAATTAAACAAGCCGATTAAGGAGGTTTATCGGCTTCGCGAAAAAATTAGCTACCACGCCGTGCGTGTTTTCGCTCTCAAAGATAAACCAGAACTAGTCGAATCTTGGCTGCAAACATCTTTGCAGGAGCATAACTTGGGACTGACACCAAACCAACTTCAGCAGTTACACGAAAAATTGACGCCGACTCAGCGGCAGATTTTAGAACTGCGAAGGACTGGCAATAGCATAGAAGAAGTAGCCGAAAAGCTAAAACTCAAAAGCCATCAGGTAATGGGTGAATGGACTAAAGTCTATCTAACAGCCCAAGCTTTGAGAACCCAAGAGTAAGGTATTGGGAGTGGTAAGACAAGGGAGAGAGAAGGAGCGGGAGATAGGGAGTTGGGGAGGTGGGGAGTTGGGGAGAATATAAAAATGGACTCTCCCCATCACCCCATCCCTCTTTGTCCTCCTTCCCTTAATTTATCTAAAGGTGATGATTTATTTACTGTCCAAAAACTTAAAGGCAGAATAGTATATAAAGAAACATCAAGCAATCAAAGCCTATGTTGTCTTCAGAGGGCAAACCAACTGATACCGAAGCCAGTGCTCAGCAAGAAGTGCTATCCGATACACTAACGCAGTGGGAGCAAAAACTGGAACGCGAGCAAATATTCCGGCTGATTGAGAGTCTTTTGTCTTTTGAAGCTTGCCTCTACCATCAAGTTTTGCCCTTAAAAATAGAAGACAACAGCTTGTTCTTGGGTATGGTCAATTCAGAAGACAGTGCGGCGCTTAATTACGTTTGTCGGATTTTGTCTTATATTAATTGCAAATTGATACCTCTACCAATCACAGGCGATAACCACCGCAGCATACTCTCTGAATATCTCAACTATAAAAATACATCCCAATTGAAAATTCCACAACAGCCTCAAGCTTCGGTGGCAACTGGTCAAGAACAAAGCACACTCAAAGATTTTGAGCAAATTCTTGCCTCTACAAATATCCACTTAGAACCAAATCAACAACCAACAGATTTCTTAGCTCAGCCACCAACTCCTGAAAATTCCCTTTTGCATTCAGATTCTCCCATCAACGCTGACTCTAATGCTACCACACACCCCAAAACAGAAGTACAGCAGGAGCATACTGTAGACTCACCAACTCTCAGTAAATTACCTGTTTTATCAGTGCCAGTTCCAGAGGAATTCACGCCTGTAGAAGTGCTATTGACATTACCACCAAAAAAATTACTGGAAGAATTATTAGGGCGAGTATTAGCTGGAGGAATTGGTCGGCTTTACTTAGAAAGGCTTCCTTACACTGGCAGGATTCTGTGGAGTGAAAATGGAGTTTTGCAGTCAGTATTAGAAAAAGTGCCCCTGTCTGGCTTTCAGGGGGTAATGAATGAATTAAAACGATTTGGTTCTCTTCCTGTGATTACACTCGCAGAACCAAAACAAGTAGAGAGAGAATGCTTGTATCAACAAGACCGTTTGTTACTGCGCTTGCGAGTCATGCCAGGAATGTATGGCGAAGAGGCAACATTACAGGTACTGCGAGGAGCAGCGTTAAAATTCTATCAACAACAACAGTTAACACGCCTTAGCCGCGACGCTTTGGGTATTTCTCAGCAACTCAGCTACAAATTGCATGAATTGCAAGAAAGGCTTCTCCTTAACCGCAGTGTCAATTCGAGTCAGCTAGAAACTTTTAACGCTCTCAGTCAGCTCTTACATAATCTAGACCATCATATCAAAATGCTCTCGGTGGAAACTTAAGAGCCACTCACAAAATCGCAAACCTACCAAGCAGTTGTGGCTGCTTACCAGTGAACTGAGTGCCAGAGGTTATCAAAGATTGCTTGTGCAGCTTTTTATTGGCTTAAGCGGCGAATTTTTCTTGCACGAGTACAAAGGGCTGCACAATCAGAGTATTAAACCGCTTAGTGCGATCGCTATTCCATTCACCCAATTGGTCTAAAGACGGTTTGGTAATTAATGCCTCATCAATCCAGTTTTGTACTTCCAAAACGCGATCGCTAGCAATGGCTACCCCCACTTCTAACAAATCTAATCCTGCTGCTACCACAATTACTGCATCTCTCTGTGCATGGGGAATTAACCACTCCCATTCAGCCTCATCCAGGTTTTCTGTTAATTCTGCTCTTAAATCTTGATTAGTCATTAGTCATTATTTTATATTCATTAGTTACTATACTAGACAAATTTACAGAAAGCATAGCCACTTTTTAAGCTAATTTAAAGGAAAACTACTAATCAATATGTACATATACAGAATATTTTTTGATTTTTACTAGCAAAAACTTTTGACAAATGACCAATAACTAAACTTCCGATTTCATTTCATCTATTTCAAACATAGAAACAATAACACCAGCGATAGGAATTGAAATAAAAATACCCAGTAAACCTGCTACTCTTGCACCTACTAGTAATGCAAAAAATACAACTACAGGATTCAGATTCAGTGCACCTTGCATAATGCGAGGTGCAATTAAGTTATCTTGGATTTGCTGAAGTACAATGCAAGCTACCAGTACTTTTAGAGCCAACCAAACGCCATGAGACAACACAATTAATGTAATTATGCTTACTCCTAATGTTGCACCAATACCAGGAATTATATCAAGTATCCCGACTATCACTGACAATATCAATGCAAAAGGAACTTTTAATAATAAGAAAACTATAAAAGTTGTACTTGCCAGGAATAAAGTTAATAGTAACTGACCCCGAAAAAATCCCAAAAATTTACGTCTGATTACAGTTGTAAATCTACTACGTCGTTGCAGAGGTATCTGTTTAATTAAAAAATACCAAATTTTTTCTCCATCTAGCAACATGAAGAAAGCGACAACTGCAATTAATATAAAAGTCAAAAAATTAGTTAAAATAGATTGTAAAATAGCCAAGCTAGATACAAGACTAGTTATAGCTTGATTGCGTATTTGCTCTTCGATTACAGTTAAATCAAGTTGGATATTGCGTTTATTAAATAACTCTTCTATTCGCTCTAAAAGAGGTACTAAAGAATTGAGAAAAGCACTAACACTGTCAATTAATTGTTGCCCTTGAGATAAAATAGTTAAGCCAACAGTAACTGCTAGACCTCCAATAATTACAATACTAACCAAAAAAACTACAAAAACTGCTAAACCGTGAGGTAAAAAACGCCGCAGCCATTGTACGGGATAGCTAAGCAAAAAAGCTAAAATAGCAGCAAATGTAAAAATAACAATGACTGGTTCAAAGTAAGCTAAAAGTTGGATTATTGCCCAACCAGAAGCAACCAAAAGCAAAAATCGAACTAAGGCAAGGTTATTTAGCCGCGACCAAAAATTGTTGGCTCCAAAGCTACTCATAAATTATTTGGCAAGAGCCTGATAATGGTTAAATTTTTAATTGGTTAGTGGTTAGTGGTTAGTGGTTAGTGGTTAGTGGTTAGTGGTTAGTGGTTAGTGGTTAGTGG
>NZ_JACAEU010000057.1:0-71717 GCF_013388695.1 Fischerella sp. | reverse complement strand
GAATTTACAATTCACGGGTATGTAGAGACGTAGCATTGCTACGTCTCTACAATGATTTGGCATCGAACTACAAAAATGTATGCACACATAATTCATGACCAAATTCAGCAACGCCAAATAAACAATTGATATGATAGTTGCAGATAAATACTGCAACTATCTCTTGTAACCGCAAAGTAACTGAGAGCGATCGCACAGAAAACCAATCAGGAAATAAGTATTCAGGTAGTCAGTGACTGCTAAATGGGAAGCAAAATTTTTGTGCTTCCCTTGCTTATTTCACAGGATAAATACCTAAATTCGTGAAGTTTTGAAATTTATTGAGCAGGTTTCTGATGGAACAAATTTCATCAAGGGTGGCGACAATCAGGGATAAAACCGCATCCCCAGATATCCTGGTCATATGCCGTACTTTTCTCCCAACAGAGGGTGGTATTGAGGAATATATCTACAATCGCTGTCTGCAAGATACGGAGAGGGTGATAGTTCTCACAGCTGGTTGTGCAGGAGATAAAGACTTTGATCGATCGCAACGGTTTCCTGTATATCGCTGGCAAATTCCTCAATCCTGGCGTGTTGGTTGGAAAGAAATCTTCTTCGTTCCAATTCTCAATATTTTCTGGTCTTTTTTGCTAGCGATTAAACTCTATTTTCGTTATCACTACCGCTATATTGAGTGGGGTCATGGTTATGAATTTTTCTCTCTATTGCTTTTAAGTTATTTTTTACCTATTCGCTTTTTTATCTACTTACATGGTAATGATATTTTATGTGCTTTACGCAATCCCATCGGGCGATCGCTATTTGCATTCATCCTAAAACGAGCAGAAGGCATTGTTTGTAACAGTTCCTACACCCGTGATGTGCTAACCACTCATTTTCAATTTAATACCCCCACCCACATCATTTCTCCAGTGGTGAGAAGGAAAAAATTTGGTATTGGGGATCGCGCTGCTGTTGAAGATTTACGCATACGAGTGCGGAACAGTTACAATATCCCGGAAACTGCAATAGTTATTCTTTCAGTGGGCAGACTGGAAAAGCACAAAGGCTTTGACCTAGTCATTGATAATTTACCACTGCTGCTGACTTTAGGGCTAGATGTCCACTATATAATCTGCGGAGAAGGGCCTTTTGAGTCAAAACTTCAATCTCAGGTGCGGCGCTTGCGGCTGGACAGATGGGTACACTTTGCCGGATATGTACAAGATAGTGAGCTAGCTGGCTATTATGCAGCTTGTGACATCTTTGCTATGCTAGCTTTACTTAATGGCAAAGCTGCCAATATGTCCGATCTTGGCATTGTTTACCTAGAAGCAGGTTACTTTGGCAAACCCGTAATCGCCTCTTGTTTAGGCGATGCAGCGGATGCAGTCCGCCACGGAGAAAATGGCATATTGGTGAATCCCAATTCTGGCTGCGAGACTTTCAAAGCATTTCGACTTTTATGTCAAGATCGGCAGTTGCGCGAACAACTCGGTTGCAAGGGAAGAGTAATAGCCAACAAGAGAAACCTGCACCGATGGCTTTATATGCCTGAATCTCGTTACTCCTGTTTGTTGACTTAACCACCACCAACAATAGTGACAATTTCCAAGCGATCGCCCTCTTGTACTTTTGTCTGCTGCCAATATTGGCGGTGTAAAATTTCGCCGTTATATTCTACTGCCACCAAGCGGGGATTAAACCCCAGCTGTTCAAGCAAATCAGGTAAAAGAGTTTGAAATGGGCAGCTACGAGGTTCTCCATTGACCTGAAGGGTAATTTGATTCGACATAGGACTTATCAGGATCTGGTTGAATGCGATTTAGCTGCGACAGAAAATATTGTGTCACTAAGGTAGGTTGTTCGGCTTGCATGATAGCACGCACCACAGCTACACGCCTTGCTCCCGCATCAATCACTTCATTGATATTATTTGGGTCTATACCCCCAATCGCAAACCAAGGTATGGGACAATTTTTAGCGACATGTCTAACATATTCCAAACCTGCTGCGGCCTTACCTGCTTTTGTGGGAGTTTCATAAACAGGCCCGACACCGATATAATCCGCGCCTTCTTTGATTGCCCGTTGCATTTCGTCAGCATTTGTGGTAGAGCGACCAATCAATCGATGCGGGCCTAGTAATTGTCGGGCTATACCAATGGGCATATCTTGTTGTCCCAAATGTACGCCGTCAGCATCTACCGCCAAGGCTAAATCGACTCGGTCATTAATAATGAAAATCGCGTTGTAAGTGTAGCATAACTGCCGTAATTTTTGAGCTTGTTCGAGCCGCACAGCGTCATCAACATTCTTGTCGCGATATTGGACTAGCGTTAATCCACCCTTGAGTGCAGCCTCGACTATTTCCAGTAGCTTTTCAGTTGGAGAGGTGACAAGATACAAGCGCGATCGCAGCAGTAATTGATGTCGCTGATAACCCATTAAATTACTCTCTAGGGTATAAACTCGATAGCGCATCTGCTTAAAAGCTTTCCCCATATTCGGGTGATAAAGCTTGCCGTATTCTTCCAGCACTCGCAAGGCTTCTTCTACTCGACAGAAGTTCGCTTGCAGCAACGATTTGATACTGGCGCGTTGTTCTTCCTGCGGATGGGTTAATTCAGTACCGGGATCGCCTGTTGTATCCCGCGCTATCCGCAGTTCAGCAGTATGCCAACTTGCTACCTCTTGTCGCATCCGCTTGCATTCCCCAGCCAACTGGGCATTATTCAAACCAAAGCGACACCACTCTTCGATGATTCGCAAACCTTCACGCGCACGGTCTAGATTTGCATCTAATATGCGGTAAACAACTTGATGTATTTGTTCCCTTTGGCTGTATGGCTCGACCATTACAACAACCCCATTAGTCTTTTCATCGTAACAGCCAGGCTCTTTCATACACGCAATATTTTTTGCATATCTATAAATTTTTGACTAAAGATTTCAGATTAAGGAATAGGAATTAGAAATTAGAAACTATAAAATACTTTTATTCCAACCTCTATACCCCAGGCCCTTCATTAAAGCATTTTGTATCAAAAATTGCCATTACATTGGCATGTGAGTGTTATTGTCGACATTTTCGTCATTCACAGAGTATAAAAATTGCTAGTTGGTTGTAAGGAGTGCAGTAAAGGTGATTTACCCCCACGTTGTTCGTAAGTCTTGTCAGGCAAAGATGTCATCAGTAGAAAGGATTAACCAAGAGCGCAAACTACATCCGTATGTAGAAGTAGCAATGCTTTCTATGTCCGGTTCTACGTGTTTGTTTTATCTCGCTGCTGGCATGAGTATGGCGAGTCTGGCATTTTTTGGTAGTTGCCTCGATGTTGCTATTGCTCAGACACCCACAACACCGGCTCAAATGCACCTTGGTGAGACAACAATTTCTCAGGTTAATGTGTTGTTTGTCAACCCAAGTGTCGGAAATGACAAGCAGGGTAATGGCGGTGAAAGCACTCCTTTAAAAACTATTACCCAAGCTTTGCGAGTTGCTAGTCCTAATACTACGATCAAGCTCAGTAAAGGAACTTACAGTGCCGAAACGGGAGAGGTATTTCCTTTAATACTCAAACCTGGTGTTTCCATTCAAGGAGATGCTGGTAGTAGAGGTCGCGATGTGATCGTTACCGGAGGTGGTGATTACCTCAGTCGCAGTTTTGGTAGTAAAAATATTGCGATCGTCAGTGCGAAGGAAGCACAACTGACTGGCGTCACGGTAACAAATTCTAACCCCCGTGGTTATGGCTTGTGGATTGAATCCAGCGGTTTCACAGTTACAGATAGTACTTTTACTGGCTGTACCCAAGATGGAATAGCCTTGAGTGGCAACGCTACAGCAACAATTCGCAATAATTTCTTTCACCGCAACGGGGCGAACGGGATCACTCTGACTGGCACATCTCGTGGAGAAGTACGAGATAATGTGTTTAAAGAAACCGGGTTTGGCATTAATATTGCTCAAAAAGCCGAGCCTATGGTGGTAGGCAATCAGATCCAAAACAATAGAAGTGGAATTATTGTACAAGCTTCTTCTCGCCCGGTTTTGCGGAATAACGTAATTGAAGGTAGTAAAGAAGATGGGTTGGTGGCGATCGCCCAAGCACAGCCTGATTTAGGTAACGCCTCGGAACCAGGCGGAAATAAATTTCGCAATAATGCCCGTTATGACATTAATGCCAGTGCAGCCAAGCAAATCATTGCTGCCTACGGTAACACCCTAGCAAGCGATCGCATTGCTGGTAAGTTAGATACAAAAGGTACAACAGTTGCCATAGCTCGGGACTTGCCATCCTCTTCTGTTCCTAACAATACTGCCCAGGAAACACAAACAGGCCAAGAAATCACCTTTTCTGCACCTGGTGTCTCTAATAATAATTGGCAGCCATTGGCGTTAACAGAAATGAGGACACGTAAAAGGGTAAACACGGCAACCCCGAGTCGTGGGGGTTCGAGAATAGTTTCTGCCTCCACCTTACCACCTCCTCCGAACCCCACCTATTCTGCCAAAAATAATACTTCTGGGCAATCAAACAATCAGCTGCTACCATTGCAAACAACTGCTAGTGGTGCAACATCCATAAAACCAAAGCAATCCACGCAAGCAGTCAGATCTCCATTCGTTGCGACTCCTCCTAACCTCAAGCAACCCACCTCAAGAAGTGCTGCGGCATTTCCTATGCCTAGTAGCTTGGTAGGCAAACAAACAGCTACAGGTTGGCAAACAGCAAATACAGTCAAGACATCTGCACCACAGGTAAATTATGTACAGGTTGCGCCTAATACAGTTGAGTTTGTTGCGCCTCGATTCCAGTCTCTATCTACTCCAGTAGCACCTGTACCAATAGCAAATCAAAGACAGCCATTACCAGCACTAAAACCTGCCCAAGTAGGCTCCTCGGCCCTGTTGCCAGCTGGTAATACTGGCAATGTGCCAAAAGTACCACTACCTGAAAATTCTGCCAAAACAGCTTATGCGGGAAGTTCCCAGATGGGTTTGCGTTTCCGAGTAGTGGCAGAAGTACAAACTCAAAGGGATCAGGAGTTAGTCAGATTTCTTGCTCCTGGCGCTTTCCCTACTTACTGGCAAGGCAAGGCAGTTATGCAGGCAGGAGTATTTAGCAGTCGTTCTAACGCCGAGCAAATGCTCAACACGCTCAATAATAATGGGTTAAGATCTACGATTGAGCAAGTAAGTAATTAGTCAAGAGTTAATAGTCCAGAGTCCACAGTGGAAACTTTTTGCTACTGACTCTTGACTATTTCTTATATGATTTTTCTTGAGCGATCGCTTTGAGTTCTGTTATTGTGAAGAACTTAGAGCGATCGCTGATTTTTAGGATGACATCAAATTTTGATTGCAGACTCATTGCGTACTGTTACGGTGCATTGAGATGATAGAAAAGAAACTTGCCGTGTTACCTACCCAATTGTAATAACCATTTCCTAGTGCTTCAGCAAGCCTACTCGTATGTAGAAATCCTGCTACATACACCTTTTGCAAACAAGATAACTGCCTAAAATGTCAAAGACAGACAATATGGATACTTGCAGTAGGACTGTCACAAAGAAGAACCTCGATCAGGCTGATAGACAACAGGAGGAACTGTTCAGCATACCCGATTTGCTCTCTCTATTTCTAGAAGATAACGACAGCAAGAAGATTGCTCCTAGCACTCCAGAAACTCAAACAACTGTGCAAAAACCTTTGCAAAAACCCCAGTCACAGACACAAACTTTTCACCGAGCTACCTTAGCAGTTCAAAGACCTGTTGCGTCGGCAACATATGTTACCAAACAGTACCCTTTTTACAAACCTGTTGCGTCGGCAACATATGTTACCAAACAGTACCCTTTTTACAAACCGATTGGGTTAGCAAAGTATTCTACCCAACAATACCCTTTCTACAAGCCTGTTGCGACAGCAGCAGAAACCCTAGATCGCAAACCTGTTAGTCAAATAGTAGAGACTAAACAATACCCTGATGCCAAACCTGTTAGCCAAATAGTAGAGACTAAACAATACCCTGATGCCAAACCTGTTAGCCAAACAGTAGAGTCGACAGATTCAACCAAACAATCTCCCATTCAAAGAGTTAGCCAGCAAAAATTGCTGGATACCATTTCCTACATCTTTCTGGATGAAGACAAGCTGGAAGAACTGGAGGAAGTTGATGTCCATACTTCAGAAGCCCAGAAGTCTTCAAGAAAATCAAAATCACGGAAACCAAAGCCAAGCTATTTATCAAATGGACGTTTCGGTTCTAGGGTAGGGTTGGCTTCAGCGATATTTGCTGGGGGATTTGTTGCTGGAGGAATTTCCTCTTGGCTGGTTTTATCCGAACAAGATGCCGCAGCCAATAGTAAACAGCAGACTTCAGCGCTGAAGTATTCAAACTTTGCCTATGCAGAGACTACCAACAGCATAGCAAAACCCAGCATCAGTGCACCAGAAGTTGATCTCCCTGAGCCCAACTTTGTACCAGATAATCAGCCTCAGGAGCCTGTATCGGAAACTGTTTCCCAAAAAGCTTCCAAGGAGGCACTAGTTCCCGAATCTAATGTCTTAGCTGCGACATCAACACCATTAGTTCAAGCCCGACTGCTCACTTCGACAGACCTGAAGGGGCGTAGTGCCTGGGAATTAACGGTTATGCGTAACGAAATCTATGCTCGCCACGGTCGTCGGTTCAAAGAGCAAAAGTTACAGCGTTACTTTGACACTCAAAGTTGGTATAATCCCCGCTACGCACCGGAAGAATTTCCTAACTCTGTTCTTTCACCAACAGAGCTAAAAAACGCCATCATGATCCGTGAGTACCAGCGTATTCATGGGTTGTTACTCGATCCATAGCTACTTGCGATGAGGGGGTGATTACCAGGGTGTATTTCAATTTTTTAGAATTATCTACCTATTTTGAGCGATTTTTAGATTTAAATTTCCTCTTGAGCGATCGCCCTGAGTCTTTTACATCGAAACTCAAGCGATCGCTTTTCTCTAGTTTGATATAGAGTTTAGTGGGTCATGAACTTTTAGTACAGCACCACCGATGAAAATCTTTATTCCTTCTGCCGTCTGCCATCTGCCTTCTGCCTTATTTTCAGAGTAGTATTATCTCAGTTTTGCCACTTTTTTGTCCCGAGTTTGTCACTATAAACTCATAAAATTAAATCAGATACCTAGGGTATATCTAGTGTTTTTCCAAATTCCAGAAAAAACAGAGAAGCCCTAACCCTTTACAATAGCTCCCTTGGTTCATCTTCCAATACCCCATATTGCCATTTTAGCGGATCGCTTTAAGTTTTAATTTCAAAACTCAGAGCGGTCTTTTTTATAAGATGAGATGATCTAAGTTAAATCTTGTCACAGCTTTATCACTTTTTTAGCCTGAGTTTGTCACCTTACTATTTATAAACTATTGAATAAGGAAGAAGGAATAACTAGTGGGAGAACGGTGACTTCTACTAGTTGAAAACTGCTAAAATCAAAAATTTTAGTGGGGTGATTGTACTAAGTTGAGAACATGAAGGTTGATCTATCCCTTCTTCCTTCTTTCCTCTTGCTTCGATAAAAAGATATTTTTTCAGATATATAATAGATATATAATTCCGTCTATTCAATTAAATATTTAGCATTATTTTTTGTGCATCTTTCTCTATGCATTTTCTCTCCCAGAGCGTTTTGAGTTTTTTATAAAAGACTCGAAGCGTTCATTTCTTATACGTTTATATTAATTATGTTTGTTTAATTATGTCTCTAGTTTGTTACTTTTTCAACCCTGATTTGTCACCTTTATATTTATACAATTAATAGTCAAGATATCTAAAAGATATCTGTACTCGGTTCATGATTGATTGCAGTGTACACGACCACTTTGATAAAGAGGAAAGGAAACTTACCCCTAGCCTTTCCTCCTTTCTTTCCTTGTAAATATTAACTAAACAGAACACACAAATTACCCTAGCAGCCCAAACTATCTCTGAAAAAAGGTTACAGTGACGTATGCTGAACTTAAGTCAGATCCTTGTCGGGAGGAGTATACTCTGTTTGCTGCGCCAGCAGCTTGAAGCCATCAAAATTCAAAACCCTAATGTGGCTCATTTCTTGTGCAAAATTATCCCTGCTCAGTGTCCTTTTGAGCGGAACATCAAATTATTTAACCAAGTTGTATTTCACATTCCCCCCCTGTGCAAGCTTAACCCCTTTTACGAGCAATTGGTTGCTCTTCGCTTCAAGTCTTTATGTTATCTTGCGGACGAATGTGGTGAAGATGTAACACCCTATTGTTGATAGTCATAGGAATCACCCTATCTCATACAGAGACGTGGTATATTGCGTCTCTGTATGAGCAGTCCAAGCCAAGCAACGTTTTTACCTACAGAAGAATTTGTTTGCGGACTATCAAGTATAGACTTTCAGAACTAATTAAGAATCAAAATCAAAAAATTTTGAGGAGGTTTAGAGGTGGTAGTACGTATTAATAAAGATTTGCATTCTGACAAAAAGCAAAATCTTAAGCAAAAAAATAAATCACCTCGTTTTTTGAAGTCCCGTTCTCAAAAGCACTCACGTATCCGAAATATTGTCAACTCAAGGTCTTTTCAAGAGAAATTTCGGATCTATACTGGTGAAAAATTGCACTGGCATCAGGTCATCTTACGCCTCAAAGGGACTGTGATTCCGGCAATTCTCCCTTGGATGCTTTTATGCGGTGGATATGCCTTCTTGGTTTCGGTGGCTGAATACTTTGGATATCTGTCGTCTCTTCGCGATATTAAATCTCTTCCCAATGTTATCTTAAGTCTCAACATTGTTTTGAGTTTGCTCCTAGCTTTCCGAACGAATACAGCCCACGAGCGATTTTGGGAAGGTCGTAAGTTATGGGGAGCGATGGTTAATGTGGTTCGCAACCTAGCTCGTAGCATCTGGATTTTTATTGAAGAACGCGAACCGCATGAGAAAGAAGATAAGGCCGCGACAGCACGACTTGTCGCTGCTTTTGCTGTGGCAATGAAGTTGCACTTGCGACGTGAGCCTGTGAATTCTGAGCTAGCGCCATTTATGTCACAGGAGCAGTATCACGCTCTGCAACAAGTGAATCATTCTCCTCTACAAATTGCCTTCTGGATTGGAGATTATTTACAGCAGCAGTACGAAAACGAACGTGTCAACGTTTATCAGTTGAGTGATTTACAAAAAATGCTCAATGATATGGTAGACATTCTCGGAGGCTGCGAACGCATTTTGAAAACACCCGTGCCCTTGGTGTATACTATAACTCTCAAGTCCTTGTTGGTGATTTACTTCCTTGTGATGCCCTTGGGATTGGTTCATGATTTGGGTTGGTGGACTGGATTAGACATGAGTTTCATTAGCCTCCTGTTGCTCGGTATTGATGAAATTGGCTCTGAGATTGAAGAGCCTTTTGGTCACGATCCCAGCGATCTACCCCTAGATTTTATTTGTAAGACGATCGCAAACAACGTCGAAGAATTGATCTCTAAACCATCGCAAGTTTGTAAAGAGCGATTATCTGCTTGAGGGCGATCGCTACAATCTCAATATCGACATATGGAAAAACTTAGGCGTTCATAGCTCAGACTAGACAATCGCAAGAGCTTGGGCGCTTTTTGATTTTGTCACTACTTTGTCACTTTTCCATCCCGATTTTGTTACTTTACGATTTGTAAACTTAAAACTATCAAAATAAAAATTATTAAAAATAGGAGGCTAACATTTCGGTTTTTAACACTTTGAAATCTAGTGAATCTCATGTAGATCTAAAGAAATTAAGGTTCATTAGCGATCGCAAATAACAGCGAAATTGTTGGGGCAAAGACGTCTGTTGGAAATATGAGTAAAACTACCTTCAATATTTCCTTTTTGGAAAAATCCAGTCTGGAATTTGTATCCCAAAAAATTCGTCATTACTGCAACAAAAGATTCTTATGATGATTGAAGCAAACCTGGTTCAACACGAAGAGAAAAAAATAACTGTGCTGCACCAGGAGGGGCGCTGGGTTCTGTTCTCAACCATTCTGGCATCAAGCATGGCTTTTATCGATGCCTCGGCGCTAAACGTAGCTCTCCCTGCATTGCAGAACGATCTCCATGCCAGCGGCGTACAATTACTGTGGATTATCAACGCCTACTTGCTCATGCTCGCCGCGCTAATTTTGGTTGGTGGCTCGCTAGGCGATAAGCTAGGTCGAAAAAAGGTCTTTGCAAGTGGTATCAGCCTGTTTCTACTGGCTTCGCTGGCTTGCGGATTCGCTCCCACAACCGAATTTCTGATTGGCGCACGAGTTGTGCAGGGTATTGGTGGCGCAATGATGATTCCTGGCAGCCTCGCGATTATCACTGCTTATTTTGATGCAGAACAACGTGGTGGGGCGATTGGAACGTGGTCATCAGTAACGACGATGGTAACGATCGCCGGGCCAATGCTGGGGGGCTTGCTTGCCGATGCGGGATTTTGGCGTGGAGTCTTCCTAATTAACCTACCGTTGGGGATCGCTACGCTGGTGGTACTCTACTTTAAGGTTCCTGAGAGCCGCAACGAAGCAGCTTCCAGAGAAATAGACTACCCAGGTGCAATTTTGGCGACTGTTGGACTGGCATGTCTGACCTACGGTTTTATATCTCTACACGACCTCGGATTTCACGATCCTCACATCTATGGAACGTTGAGTTGTGGTATCATCGCGCTCTTTGCTTATGCGATCGTCCAAGCACGCAGCAGCCATCCCATGATGCCCCTGCACCTATTCAAGTCCTGCACCTTCATCGGTACTAACCTGCTTACCCTGTTCTTGTATGGAGCGTTGAACGTAGGAACTTTCTTTTTATGTCTAAACTTAGTACAGGCACAGGGTTACAGTCAGTCTATAGCTGGAATGGCTGATATGCCTTTTGCACTGTTGCTGAGTGGGCTATCACCTTGGGCTGGTCGATTTGCAGACCGCTATGGCCCGCGTCCAATGCTTATTGTCGGTCCCTCCTTAGCCGGATTGGGATTTATGTTGATGGCCTGTGTTGGCCTAACGCATGGTTCTTGCGATTATTGGAAGACATTTTTTCCAGGAATCGTCGTATTTGGTCTGGGAATGGCTGTTACCGTTGCACCTTTGACAAGTGCTGTTATGGGTTCAGTAGCGACGCATTACGCGGGAACAGCATCAGGAATTAATAATGCTGTTGCCCGAACAGCGGGAGTACTGGCGATCGCCATTGTCGGTTCGGTGGCCCTGTGTACTTTTGCACGAGCATTAGATGTTCATACTGCAAATATTCATCTCTCTAACGCGGTACGGCTCTTACTCCACTCTCAAGCAAGCCAACTCGGTCAAACATCGGTGCTAGAGGAAGTTTTACCAGAAAATTCCGATGCAGTTGAAATGGCAATCAAGTTAGCCTTCGTCGATACTTTCCGTTTAGTAATGATTATCTGCGCTGGACTGGCATGGTTGAGTGCGATTATGGCAGCACTTCTGGTCAAACCAATTCGCATGTTTATGGATTGAAACATTGGAATTCGGCTGAACGCTACGTGCAATTTAAATTAGCCAACTCAATCTCTTGCCCAGGCTTTTTCATTGCCTCTAAGACCGAGAATAAAAAGCTTTTCCGCTAGAAATGACTATCCCGTCCTTTTTCGACTATTAACAACAAGCTGGGGGTGAGTGAGATTTTCATGATGACGAGGTTGCTGTTCGTGTGAATACTGCTTGAGATAGTAGCCCATGCCATAAGCTGTAGCCACAAAATCATCGGGTGCTCCAGCTGCCTTCAACTTTTGTCTCAAACGCTTGACAAGAGCTTTTACAGCATCCTCATCTGGAGGATCGTCAAAAGACCAAAGGTTTTCTAAAATGTCGCAACGACTCAGAACACAACCATTACGGCGCAGGAGAAGCTCTAATAGGCGATACTCTTTGGGAGTGAGATGCAACGGCCGACCTTCATAGGTTGCTTGACAAATATTAGGCTCAAGTTGTAATCCTTCCCATTCCATCGCAGGGGATAAGGTGGTATGTCCACGCCGCAATAAAGCTCGCATACGAGCCGACAACTCTTGTAGCTTATACGGTTTAATCACATAATCATCTGCACCTGCATCTAATCCTGCAACTATGTCAGTGGTATCATCTCGAGCAGTCAACAGGAGAATTGGCATGGTATAACCATGAGAGCGCACCCGCTGACAAAGACTGACACCGTCAAGCTTTGGTAGCATTACATCCAGCAAAAACAAATCATAAGCAAAAGTCCTCACAAAATCCCAACCTTTTTCACCATCAGTAGCTATGTCAACAATGTAATGTTGGGCAGTAAAAGCCGCTGCAAGTGACTCAGCAATGCGCTGATCGTCTTCTGCTAGCAAAATTCTCATGATTAATAGCTTCCTTGAGAAACAGCATTGTCGAAACGGCAGATAGCACTTTCCAAGGTTTGGCTTCAACCCACTTCATAGTCGGTAGAATCAGTAACTAGTATTCCATCAAACTATAAAGCTAGAAAGTAAGTTTTAGAATATTTGTGAAGTTTTGCTAACTTGGCTGCATTTTTACCTATTACAGAGACAGGGAACACCTCTAGAGAAATACATTTACTGAAGTTTTTCGCAAGAGGGCTTGCTGTAGGAGGATGAGAAACATACTTGCATTTTGCATAAGACACTCAAACCAACACTTTATCAAGAAAACACTACAAGTTTTGGCTATTTAAACTTGTATTTTCTAAGTCCGCATTCGGATGGCTCAAAATTATGTTCACATCATTATAACAGAAGTTAATTTTTTTAAAAAGCTTTCTTAATAATAGAGTTTTTTTGAAATTTACGTATATAATGTTAATTCAAATCCTTCAAAGGCTTTGTTGAGCGTCGCTGACAGCCAATAAAACCTACTTCTTATATCTGGCAAATGTGGCTATTTTGTAACAATAAAAACAGGATTTACTGAAAATTAATTTGATTCAGCAAACACCATTTTTGTTAGGGATATCTTTGTTTAAGAGGCTAATTTGCAGACATAGATAACTTTAAGAAGAGAACAGGTTAGAAAATATAGTTTGGAAAGATTAAGAGAAAAATTTAAATGTGGCAAATATTCTATGCAATTAGAGCTAAATGCACGCTTTACTAAAGCTAGACAGATAAACTTTAATAATTTATTAATAATCTAATTGTTATACAGTTTCATAGCATATGACGCATTGTACCTTGGAGATTCATTATGTAGACACTTTCAAAATTGTCTACACCCTAAGTATTAAATAAGACTTTGACTCCAAAACAAAGCAGCCATCATAAACTGCGTAAATTAGAATGCTTTAGGCTACTTTGAGCTATTTTCAGATTTAAATATCCTCTTGAGCGTAGCTGCTTAGCAGCTTGTCGTTAGACATTGCTTTAAGTTTCGACGTAAAAGACTCCGAGCGATCGCTTGTTTTGGGGGTAAATTGCTCAATGGGAGAATTATTGGCATTTGGCGGAAGAAGCATCCGCTGTTTGTTGGGGAGTGGTACAGGAGCAGTGCTAGCTAGGGAGCTACTATGATCGTGGGGTGATGGGGTGGTGGGGTGGTGGGGAGACAAATTCCCCCGATCTCCCCATCTCCCGATCTCCCCATCTTCTTGCTTTCGTGTCCCTGCATCCTCATTTCTCAACTCCTGAACAGGAGTGCTTCTATTGATGACAGGAAGTTGAGGCGAGTTTGAGACAGAGGTTAAGCTTTCAGGGAATTTGCTGCAAATTAGGCGTTCAAATTCCATATTGAAATGATAAGTAGCCTGTCCCCGTCGCTGCCAAAGTGTTAATATTTGCTGTACCGATATGGCTTTGTAGCGTCCTTGATACAGTGCTTCAATAACTGCTAAATGTAGCCAACTATCTGGGTATTGTTTTTGCCAACGATTAACTAGCTCACTGGCACTATAACCACTGAGATCGAAACTATAGTGAATTAATAAAACTTTTGCCAAGTCGGAAGTTGCACCCAAAGTAGGCGTGAATATTGGGCTTTCGTCTTCAGTCAAGAGGGCTAAATTTTGCTCCCGTCGCATATAGCCTATAGTGCTTTTTGCTACAGTTTTTTGGATGGTTCAAATAAACGTATTTTTCGTGGTAATGGTTAGTGGTTAGTGGGTAGGCTATTCACTACTAACAACTAACAACTAACCACTAACAACCAACTACTAAAGACCCTCATAATTATGTTTTTTTACACCCCATTACTAAAGCAAGTGTTCTCCATTCTACTTGTTGCCCACAGCAAAAGTGGAAACTATGTACGGTGAATTTATATTTGGCGTTCGCCCGATCGCAACTAATGCTTGATACACCATTGCTGCTACTTCTGCCCGGGTTGCTTCCCGTGTAGGTTCAATTTGCTTGGGATCTGGGTAATTGACAACGATCCTTTGCAGTGTTGCAGTTGCGACTGCGGCACTAGCATAGTCGGGAATACTATTGCGATCGCTAAAGCCAAGTAAAACATCGGGATGGGCTGCTGGTAAGGTAAGCCCGTTTACCAACGAAACAATTACCTGTAGCCGTTGCACATTATGCTGGGGGCGGAAAGTGCGATCGCTAAAACCACCAACAAAGCCGCCCTGTGCTGCTTGCTGGATAGATTTATATGCCCAAAAATCCTTGGGTACGTCAGTAAAATCTGGTGCCGAACGTTTAGGAGTGGGGTTAAAAGCAGCAGTTACTAAAGCAGCATACTGGGCGCGAGTCATAGGTTGATCGGGTTGATAGCTACCATTAGCAAAACCACGCGTTAAATTCATGCTTACTAATGCCCGAATAAATCCTTCTGCCCAGTGTCCGAGGAGATCGGTAAAAGAGGGAATATCTGCATCGGGATTGACAATGTAAGGGGAAATAATCGGCTTTTGTTTGCCAATTGTTACCAACGCTTGATAGATTAATGCTGCCACTTCAGCGCGAGTGATATCTCGCAACGGTTCTAGTAATTCGGTTTGCGGATAGTTCACCACCAGCAGTTTCTGGGTAGCAACTGCCACGGCATCATTGGCATAACTGGGTATTTGGGCGCGATCGCGATACACTGTTAACACATTTGGATTACCACCACTTAGTTGTAACCCATTTATCAAAGATACTATTGCTTGAATCTTAGTTAAATTTTGTCCCGGTCTAAACGTCCCATCCGGGAATCCACTGATAAAATCCATGCTAGCAGCACGCTCAATGGCTGTTGCTGCCCAAAAATCTGATTTTACATCTGTAAAATTATTTACTTGATTTTTCTGAGGTAAGTCAAAACTTTTAGCAACGATCGCCGCATACTGGGCACGAGCGATCGGTGCTTCGGGTTGAAAGGTACCATCACCAAAGCCACTAATTAAGCCTTTACTCAGCAATGCTTCCACAAAAGCCGCTGCCCAATGCCCTGTCATATCAGAAAAGCTAGTGCTAATAGTTACTTTTTTGGAAGTATCTTCTGTAGTCGCGCCTAACTCAACTAACCCTTTGATTCCAACAGGATTCAATAAATTCCCAGCTGAGACTAGTTTTTTAGAAGTAGCATTGTGGACGTCAAAGCTGGAATTGCTGCGAAAAATGTTACCAGCAGGGTCTTGAGTGCTGCCCAAGTCAGGGGTGGCGTTGCCATTTACCAGCAGTCCGCCTTGGGAGTTTTTTTCGATGATATTCTGCCGGAGTACTGGTCGCGCATCTCGGGACAGAGCGATCGCAGTCCGGTTTTCTGATAGTTTATTATTTGCTAATAAAGGTGCGGCAAAGTCACTAATAGCAATTCCTATTGCATTTTTTTGCACAACATTCCGCAGCACTTCCCCTTTGCTATGGCGGGCCATGACTAGCCCAGAGGCTCCATTTTCTACAAATACGTTATCGAGAATAGCTGGTTTGCCAGTACCGCTGACAAATACAGCTTCCCGACCACACTTGATCAAAGTATTGTTAGCTAAAGTTGGTACTGTCGATTCAATCCAGACGCCAGTACCTTTAGTGATGGCGTTGGTTACAGTTACACCCATGAGGCTAGCATCATCTAACAATAGCAGTGTAATATTTTGCACTCCAAAACTTTCGCTTTGATACTCGCCACTTCCGGAAATGATAATGCCCTGACCTTTGGTTGCTTCGTTACCCACTACCATCACTCCAGCTGGAATGACCAGCGGGAAAATCTCACCATTAGTAGTGCTGTAAGTCCCCGGTGCAAGCTGAATAATCATCCCTGTTTTGGATGCTTGTAAGGCACGAGTGAGAGTTTTATAGGGAACCAACCGTGACCCAGCATTGGCATCATTCCCAGTCACGGGGTTGACATAGAGTGTAGCAACGAGGGTAGAGTTGACCATTGATGATTTATAGATAGGCAAGTTTAAATTATGACAATCAAAAATAACTGTTCACATGCCTTCTGACAAGAATTTTACAAATAGTGGTTGGTGGTTGGTGGTTAGTGGTTAGTGGTTGTTAACTATGCCCAATGCCCGATGCCCAATGCCCATTCTCCCACTCCCCCACTCCCAAATTTTCAGTGAGGTTTAATATTATTGCGTGTCTTACTATCATTAGCGATTAGTCCAAACCAATGATTGAAGTTGAGCATCTGAGTAAAATATACGGCTCGACCCGAGCAATAACTGATGTAACTTTTAACGTTGAACCAGGAGAGATTTTGGGGTTTTTAGGGCCAAATGGCGCTGGTAAAACCACGACTATGCGGATTTTGGCCGGTTATTTACCTGCGACAAGTGGTACAGCTAGGATTGCTGGCTTCGATGTCCATGAAAAATCGCTCCTCGTGCGGCAAAGGATTGGTTATTTACCGGAAACACCGCCGTTGTATCCAGAAATGACTGTGGAGGGATTTTTGTATTTTGTGGCGCGGATCAAAGGAGTTCCGGCTGGCGATCGCACTTCTAAGGTCAAAGCAGCAATAGAACGTTGCAACTTACAAGACAAACGCCACGTCATTATCCGCAAACTTTCTAAAGGATATAAACAGCGTGTTGGCATTGCTCAAGCAATTGTCCACGACCCCCCAGCGATCATTTTGGATGAACCTACCGTGGGACTCGATCCCCGCCAAATTATTGAGGTGCGAAATTTAATTAAAAGCCTAGCTGGTTCTCACACAATTATTCTCTCGACCCATATTTTGCCAGAAGTCAGCATGACCTGTAGCCGCGTGGCAATCATCAATCGCGGCAAAATAGTAGCAACTAATACACCAGAACAACTCATGACCCAGTTGACAGGTGGCTCTGGCTATGAAATAGAAATTGAAGGTGAAGCGAGTTTAGCCAAACAGGTATTGCAAAATCTGCCTGGTGTGAGTTTGATAGAATCAATGCCTGCGGCGGGAATGCACGGTCACTTTCCGAAAGACAATCGTGCTTACCTGCGGGTAATATCGCAACCGGGTGCTGAACCAGGAAAAGATATTGCCGCGGCATTGCTGCGGACGGGATTTGCTTTACATGAAATGCGACGGGTAAGCGCCACCTTAGAAGATGTCTTTTTAGAACTGACCACAGAAGAAAAAAATTTTCAGACTGAGGCAGAATCAGCAACAGCTAATGAGGAGGAAGCGGCTTAGATGGGTGTAGTACTGAGTAATATTATTGCCATTTATCGCCGAGAGTTACAGAGTTATTTTGTCTCGCCTTTAGCTTATGCGATCGCAGGTATTTTTTGGTTTATAGCTGGGTTGTTCTTTATCCTGATTTTGATGGGCCCAGACGGAATTTTGGCAGCAGTAGCCGCATTAGACACCCAAGGACAACAATTTGGAGTGCCAGTGCCGGCAATAGATGTACCCTATGAATTTGTGCGGGCATTTTTAGACCGGATGGGATGGTTGTTGTTGTTCGTACTGCCCATACTCTCAATGGGACTTTACGCCGAAGAACGCAAGCGCGGTACTTTAGAACTGTTAGCCACATCGCCAGTGACAAACTGGGCAGTAGCTGTCGGTAAATTGTTGGGAATTGTCACGTTTTTTACCACAATGGTAGTACCGATGCTGGCGTTGGAAGCGATCGCTTTGAGTGCCTCAAGTCCAGCAATGCCGCCAACAATTCCTTTGCTGGGACATTTAGCATTAATTTTGCTAGCAGCAGCAATTTTATCTTTGGGAATGTTTATTTCTTCTTTAACAGACAGCACAATTTTGGCCGCCGTCCTCACCTTTGCCACCATTTTATTGCTGCTGTTTGTGGATTTAATTGCTAAAAATATCAGTGGCCCGATCGGACAAGCCTTAGGCTATTTATCGCTGCTAAAACATTACAACAATCTCATCCAAGGCATTTTTGATAGCAGCAGCTTAGTATTGTTTGGCAGTTACATTGTCTTAGGTATCTTTCTCACCGCACAATCAATTGATGCACTCCGCTTTCAAAGACAGTAGTTATTGGTTGGTTGTTGTTTGTTGGTGGTTGGTTGGAATTGCTTGGGTGTTCGTGGTTTGTTGTTGCTTGATTAACAAACACCTAACAACTAACAACTAACAACTAACAACTAACAACTAACAACTAACAACTAACAACTAACTAATCATGAAAATTATCGCTACAAAAAAACTTTGGAAATATCTGATTTGGCTGGGCTTATTCTTAGCTACTGCTGGCTTAGCAACTGGTTTGGTTGCAAACGAGTGGGGAACAATTCCCCTAGCGTTGATAATTTCTGGAACAGTCATCATTGGCTTGTGGCTAGTATTGCAAAGCCAGGAGAGTAACTGGTGGGGGCGTCGTTCCACCCAAGCTGGTACTAATGCCTTAGTTGCAACTTTGGCAGTGTTGGCGATTTTAGGGTTAATTAACTTTTTAGCCAGTCGCTACGAAGTGCGGGTAGATTTAACAGAAACTCAGTTATTTACCCTCGCCCCTGAGTCTAAAGAACTGGTGCGGAACTTAAAACAGCCAGTAAAAGTATTGGTATTTGATGTGGCACAAAATCCTCAAGATCGGGAATTGCTGGAAAATTATCAGAAGCAAAACTCAAAGTTTCAGTTTGAGTACATCGATCCTCAAGCTAGACCAGGATTGGTAGAGAAGTTTGGCGTCAAAGATTATGGTGAAGTTTATTTAGAATCTGGGAATAAACGGCAATTATTACAGGTAGTAAATGTTAACGATCGCCTTTCAGAAATCAAATTAACTAACGGTCTGCAACAAATCTCTAGTACCAGTACAGCTAAAGTTTACTTCCTCCAAGGCCACGGCGAACGCCAGCTTTCCAGTGGTGAAGGTGCGATTTCCCAAGCAGTTCAGGCATTAGGCAACAAAAATTACACCACCGCCCCACTCAATCTAGTGGAAAAGTCAAGTGTTCCTAGTGACGCTAATGTCTTGGTGATAGCCGGGCCAAAGCGATCGCTGTTTGACGGCGAGGTGAAAGTCTTGCGAGACTATCTCAATCAAGGTGGCAACTTGCTGTTGATGCTCGATCCAGGTACAGATCCTAAACTTGACAGTTTGCTGACAGAATGGGGTGTAAAGCTGGATAATCGCTTGGCTGTCGATGTCTCTGGTAGCGTCGCATTTGGCCCTGCTGTTCCCATTGTTACAGAGTACGGACAACATCCAATTACTAAAGATTTTGGTAACAGCATTTCTTTTTATCGGTTAGCACGACCAATTGAAACTACTCCAGTACCTGGTGTTGAAGCAACTAAACTACTACTGACTAAACCCTATCCCAACACTTGGGCAGAAAGCGACTTGCAAAACGAAAACTTGCAGTTCAACGAAGGAAAGGATCTCAAAGGCCCTTTGACCTTAGGTGTTGCTTTAAAGCGGAAACTACCAGTTCCATCTCAAGCCAATCCCAGCCCCACTCCTCCTGCTAACCCAACTGCTACCGAATCACGAATGGTAGTCATCGGAGATTCTGACTTTGCTACAGATGGCTCATTTGCACAACAGTTAAATGGAGATGTATTCCTCAATTCCGTCAATTGGGCAAGTCAACAGGATCGGCAACCTCTTTCCATTCGCCCCAAGGAACCAAAGAACCGTCGCATTAATCTCACAAGCGCACAAGCCAATGTTTTAGCTTTATCTTCTCTGTTAGTTTTACCCCTAATCGGATTTGCAGTCGCAGCTATTCTATGGTGGCTGCGAAGGTAAGTGGAAGTGCAGGATTAACCAAGGGATTGATGAATATCTTGCGCCTAACGTCTACAGGCGTCTCAGGCGGATTAACCAATCCAGTCTTGTCAATCATTGAGCTTACGATCGCAATCGCACTGTCTGTTTTGGCGATCGCAACCCCACTGGTAGCAGGAATCATCGTCATTGGTGTTCTAATATTTGCTATTCAAAAAGTCTGGAAGTTCTTCAAAAGAAAACCATCTTCCCAACAATCCGAAAGCATCTCTACATGAAAGCAAAGCATCAAGTTTTAATGAATGTCAATATTGCAAGATTTTAAAGACCGTAGGAGTGTATGTACATTCTTGTATAGTCGTTAATGTAGCTTTGACGATTTAATGAGTAAGTTTCAAATCGATATCGACTTCGGCAATGTAGATTTCTCTTCCCTTGAGACAGAAGACGATTTTCAAGCAGAGGCGAAAAAATTACTACCTGCTGCACTTGTAAAACTAGGTGAAACCATTGGTGAAAAGACGTGGGAGGAATTACAAAAAGGGGGCAAAGCACTAGGAGGTAAACTTAAATCTTCTCAAAGTGAGAAACGTAAATTTATTCAAGAAACAGGAAAAAATTATCAAAGGAGTGCAAGTAATCGAGAAAGGCAAGAACTAGAAGATTACATCGTAGAGCAATTACGCAAGCATAAACAAAATGACGGTTAACCGCTTGCTTTACCCAGACAATTGGTCAACAATTGCTTTAGCATTTATTATTGACGCCGGTTTACTTACAGCATGAAGACCGTGTTACTGGTTTGATTCGGCTGCTTGCAATTGGCTTACTCTTTTACCCCTGAGTAGGCTTTTTTCTAACTCCTCTAAAAATGGGCAACCGGGAGTCATAAGCAACTATCAATAAATGACAAACGACTGATGACTAAAAAATGAAATTACAGCGAACAACTTTAATTTTGATATTGCTAGCGCTGGGTTTGGGCAGTTTTGTTTATTTCTATGAATTTCGTTGGAAGACTCAGCAAGAGAAAGTCCAGGAGAAAAAGCAGCAAATTTTCTCGTTTGTAGCGGATGATGTGGCGTCTCTGGTGATTAAGACTAAAAAAGCCACCATTATTCTGGAACGCAACCAGAATTCTGAACGACCAAAATGGTTAATGAAGTCTCCTCATCAAGCACCAGCCAGTGATGCCATAGTTTCTTATTTAATGGATTTGTTGGTCAAGGGTAAGAGCGATCGCACTTTATCAATCTCTGCTAACCAACTTCCAGAATTTGGTTTAGTTCAACCCCAAGCAACTATCGATATCAAACTTAAAAATCAGAAAACCCATCAATTAATTTTGGGTAAGTCTGACTTTAACCGCCGTTTATTATATGCTCAAACCGATCCTGGTATTAAACCAGATGGGAATGTAAACGTACTGTTAGTATCTACAGATTTTGAAAACGCAGTCAATCGAGAATTATCAGAATGGAAACAATCTACTGATACTGGTGAAAGTAAGCCCTTACCTAGCCTCAATTTACCCACTCCTCAAAATACTAAATAGACAATTAGAGATTAATATCGTGTCCACTTGAATACTAATATAGGACTAGTATTTGATTTTTGAAAAGATACGTAGGGGAGGCAAAAAGGGGTGTGGATTTTCCTCCCCTTTTATTGCCGTTGCGTTACGCCAAAGGCTAACGCACCATTCTATGTTTTTGGGCCGTACTCTCGCTGATCGCACACTAATTCATGTTCATTAAAAACCCTCACCCCGTCCTGTCGAACACCCCTCTCCCAAGTTGGGAGAGGGGCACGGGGTGAGGGCAGATACGGTAACTAATCAAACGGATTTGATATTATAAAACAATAGCCTTTAAGTAATTAACAAGTTTTGTATCACTACTCATAAATACTAGAATCTGACTTATTGATTAATATATCGATAAATCTTTTGTGTTTTTTATGAAACTTTAATAGTTCTAAATAAGCAAAAGGAACTACGATTGGCCACAGAAGACTAGCTACAACTAAAATGATACCAGAAAAAGAGCGCTGTGCTGAATTCATTTCTTTGTCTTGTAGAAAGAAATCCAGCCATGCACTAAAAAAACAGTAGGTCATTACTAAGTAAATTAGCATAGCTGAATAAGCGAGAATAGTTTTCACCATCATCATCATTGGTTCTTAATTTAAATTAATGTTAAGATTGTCTTACCTTAAAACTGCAATCATAACCTAGTGACTAGGTAATACAGGTTTTTTTAAAAAATTTTTATTAAAAATCATATACAAATTTTTTCTCTTGATGCAGCTAATGTATAGCTACTCTTGCAGACATTAGCATTTCGATGTTACGACTTTATCATGACAAGTCCAACAGCAACATTATTAATTTCCTGCCCCGATCAACGGGGATTGGTGGCAAAATTTGCCAATTTCATCTATTCTAATGGCGGTAACATTATTCATGCAGATCAGCATACAGATTTTGCATCTGGGTTATTCCTTACACGCTTGGAATGGCAATTGGAAGGGTTTAACTTGCCGCGTGAGTTGATTGCACCAGCATTTAATGCTATTGCCAAACCATTAAGCGCGAAGTGGGAACTGCACTTTTCTGATAAAGTCCCGCGGATTGCTATTTGGGTAAGCAAGCAAGAACATTGTCTGTTGGATTTAATTTGGCGACACCGTGCTAAAGAATTTGCTGCTGAAATTCCTCTGATGATCGGCAATCATCCTCATCTTAAGGAAGTGGCAGAGCAATTTGATATCGATTATTACCACATTCCCATCAATAAAGATAATAAACCGGAACAGGAAGCTAAACAACTAGAATTACTGCGGCAGTACAACATTGATTTGGTTGTATTGGCAAAATATATGCAAATTCTTAGTACTGATTTTATTGCTAAATTTCCGCAGGTTATCAATATCCATCACTCCTTTTTACCAGCTTTTGTCGGTGCAAATCCATATCATCAAGCTTTTGAACGCGGCGTGAAGATTATTGGTGCAACAGCACATTATGCAAATTCTGACCTAGATGCGGGACCAATTATTGAACAAGATGTGGTGCGGGTAAGCCACCGCGATAAAGTGGAAGATTTGATTAGAAAAGGTAAGGATTTAGAGAGAGTTGTATTAGCTAGGGCAGTACGTTTACATTTGCAGAATCGCGTCTTGGTCTATGAAAATCGTACGGTAGTATTTGAGTAAATTATCTCTAAAAACGTGATTGTCTACGATATCCAAGGTTTAGTCAAAACCTATCCGGGACAAACTGAACCTGCCAACAAAAACATCACACTGCAAATTTATCAAGGAGAAATCTTTGGTATTTTGGGCGATAACGGAGCAGGTAAAAGTACACTTGTACGCCAGATGGTAAACTTACTCGCCAGTGATTCCGGTGTGATCGCTCCGATGTTGGGTATCATTACTCTTGGTAGTTTTGCCCAAGGTTCACAGCAGCCAAACCTGGCATACATCCTCACGGGTAATCTAGTGATGGGGAGATGGGGTGATCCTAATTCTGTATTCTCCCCACCTCCCTATCTCCCTATCTCCCACTCTCCCACTCTCCCATAAAGACAATATCTGAATACTGAATCGACGTTCTAGAACATCTCGCGTCCATCCCCGAGAAGGTTTGAATGACAATCAATTCCTTGTTTGACACAGGAATCAGTCCAAGTTTCCTTGATTTCTGGATCCCAACCGTCAAACCAGTCTGCGTGCATTGAATAGCCACCCGGTTGATCGGTGCCGTAAGTGTCAGAAGAAAGTCTCCATCCGGAGGTGTCGCCATCTGGTGGAACAGAATACAGAATATTCATCGTAATGGTAGGTATTGCAACTGGATGTGTCGATGGGCAGGCGTTATCCACAGGATAGACGACATGACTTTTATGGTCAGCTGAATCAAGATTTTTACCATCCCAACACTGTGGAAAATCAATACCCATCTTTATAAAGTCACCTACCTGACATTTCGAGTCCGGAATTGAGTCGAGATTGCCAATATATTGATTCCAACAGCCCCAGTGTACATGTTCTGTGTTTTGAGGCCCTGTTGCTTTGGCATTTCCCGCAATCATTCGCAGTCCATCGGGAATTTTATTGATTTGAGAGGCTGAAACCCCAAAGTAACCTGACTTGTAATAAAAGTGGCTTTGAGCAGGTTGTATCGGTTCACCTTGCTTATCAAGCACTGCTGGCACCCAGTAGGCGCTGCGATTGGCAATACCTCCGAAGCATGTGGAGTTACCACTGCTTCTCAAGCTCTCATAGGTAGAAGAAGCATCAGCTAGGGTATTTCCAAAATAGACATGCAAGTGCGATTTTCCAGGTTGATTAGGAAACAGAATTGCATCGTCGTTGTTCATGTGAGAGGGGTCGCACACAGTACGAAATGCACCAACACCATCACCAGCTGTCACGGTTTGTGCATCAGTTGGTCGCACATTGAATTCGCCCGATCCAGAAGCGGCCACTAGTTTACTTGATTCAAAAAAGCCCAATAGGAGTATCAGAATCAAGCTCAACGCAAATTGGTAGAAGAACTTCCATGATTTTTTTGCAACGCTCACCTTCAGATTTGTCCCTAAAGTATTCGCCATAAGTTGTCCCTTGGAGTAACGTCAGTTGGTAGATACCCCTGGGTTTACATAGCTGGCGGATTTAGCTGAAGGAAAATTCAGCATTTGGAAGGGTGTAGGTAAAAGCAAACTCTTATTCGTTCACACCCTTACACACTTCAAAACTGACATCTTGCACTAAGCTGATGTGCATTTAAGTTGCATAATCAGGGCGGGCGAGACGCCCACCCCACAAGAGTTTGATTTTTTTTGAGAATGCAAATTAAATGCCTTTTAGCTTCTTCTCAAGAAGAGCTAAAAGCTCTTATTCTCACCTGCCAGGTTAAACCTGGCACAAAGATTGAATTGTACTAACTGAACTGTATTGGCTTCTAACCTAGTAACCAATACCTGTTCCTTTTGAGTGCATACAGCCGCAACCCCACCCTAATGAAAGACTTAAAAGCTTTCATGCTTGCGTGCGAGATGGAGTCAAGGTGTATGTATCCTCAACGAGAATTGCTATAGATATCAGACCATCACGAAATCACTAGCAATGGTTTCAAGCCATCTGTTCGGTGTAGGCTCAAGACACTTTTTGGTAGAAGCAAACCTGAAGAGAAATGAGTAGAGGTAGTGAGAGCCTGTAGGAAAGAAGCTTTTATCGGAGGTCTGTTGATTTGGGTTGGCTTTGGGGGTTAGATTCAGACCAGTGGCTTCACAAGCAAGTAGATATCTCAATTACGTCTCTGCCTTTTGGTATTTCTTGTTTTAGGGGTTCTTTCTCTGTAAAAACTGAATTTTTAGAACTAGTACTCATCAAGCCCTCGATCCATGAGATTTACGAACACGTTCCACAAGACAACCCACACTCTCCCACAGAATGTGAGTTTCGGTCGAGGTAGAACGCACAATTGCAGGGGTATGTTTGTAGTTGGTTAGAATTACCCCTACATTGGAAGCGGTTTGCTACTTTGCTTTCTTGATAATTAAGCAAGTGTAAACAAGTATCTCCACAAAAAATTAGATACTCGCGAAATCTAGGGATTCGCTTGCAAACCTGTATACGTGCACACCGTCACGTAATTTGCTTTTAACGAGTATATCAGCCTGATGAATTTTTTGTATACACAAAAAATTAAAAAGTCTCTTTGATTTCAAGGAAAGTTAAAGTATTACTTTAAATACGTATATACAAATATATATGAATTCAAGCATTAAAAGCCGTTAATTCTAGAAAATCAATGCTAATTAGCATGTCACAATACGTTTAATATTACACGCAGAGAATTATTTAATACTTTAAATTAAATAAAAAATACCCAATATTGCTGAGGTAAATTATTTTCTAGAATTGCACAAGATTGAATCAACAATGGCAAGCAAGGAAAATATGATTTTTTTGAGTATCTTTATTAACTAACATTTACTTAAAATCTACATGGTTCGCTTAAGTGAGAATTAATGGCATTTTTATTTATAAAACTATAATTTATCTAATATTGCCGAGTATTCACATTATTGTTGTCTATGCCAAAACGAATATTCAAACCTTTAAATGTATTTTTATTTACTAAAAATTTTTATTTAACTGAAAAATAAATTTGACTTTCTAAAAAATTGGTCTAAAATGACTGAAGTCAGTATTGGATGTAATGTTTGAACTGAGTCTCATTAAATTCAAGTTTAAAAATTTGACAAGGTCTTACTAGAAAAATTCCTGTTATGACTAAAACACCGTGTAAAGAAGTAAAGGTAAGGACTGAAAAACGTAAGGGTGCTTTAGATACTCCCATAGCGTCAGATATGTACATCTCCATCTAATCCTTAGAACCTTGGAATACCGAACGCGTGCGAGTCAGGCTTTCCGATTGCATAAAGCTTATAACTGGAGGGTAGCAAAATGCTTCAGGCAATTGAGTTTTTGTCTTTACTGCATCGTTACCAATTGTTGCCGCAGATATGGTGAGCCAAAGTTATAGACGAAGCGATCGCGCAATTTTCGACGTTGCTGAACTTGGTCATGAATTATGTTTGTAAAAATTTTTGTAGTTAGACCCAAATCTTTGTAGAGACGTAGCATTGCTACGTCTCTACACACCCGTGAATTGTAAATTCATCCGCATGATTCAGCAAAGCCCAATTTTCTTATCTAGAAGCAGAGAAACAAACAGCTTTCGCCCACTTTTGACAACAGCGCCGACTAACCTCCACAGAGTTACAAAGGACATGGTTGCAGCAAAACCGACTACTTGAGATAAAACAGCATTCCAATTCCAGCGATCGCCATTATTACACCCGCGATCGCTCTCCAGGTAACTTTCTCTCCTAACCAAATCGCGATCGGAATAATAAACACTGGACTAGTCTGCAACAGGGTAGAAGCAACTCCCGCAGTTGTCAATTTCAGCGCTACCTGCTGCAACCAAATTCCTAAATAAGTTCCGCAAAAAGCTGCAAAGAAAATTGCTAGTATGACTCGCGAAGATTGCCAGTACCCTGTAACCCTATCTCTTTGCTCCTTTCCCAACTTCTGCAAGAAGTCTAAGGATACCCATATTATCAGAATCAGCACGCCTGCACTCAACCGCAACAAAGCTGCCCACAAAGGGCTGATACTGGTATGAGTGAATGCTGCACGAGAAAAAACAGCCCCTGCGGCATTTGCCATTGCTGCTAACACTCCCAAGCCGATTCCCTGCCATAGGTGCGTTGTAAAATTATTGTTTGTATCAGGAGTACGTTCTGTCACCACCCAAGCGACGCCCAAAATTGTCAGCAAAATTCCGCACCAAGCACTGATATTTAGACGTTCTTGAAGAAAAATCACTGCTGCTATAGCTGTCATAGGCGGGGCAAGGGTTCCCATGAGCAAGGCACGACGCGGCCCGAAAGTATTGATGCTGGCAAAGAAGACTGTATCTCCCAAACCAATACCCACCACACCGCTGAGGAGGATTAAAGACAGGGGAACAGGGGCAATGCTGGGAAATAATTCGCCACTGATGAAGATGGTAAGGAGGAGGAAGGCGATCGCGACTATGCCTTTAATCAAGTTTAGTTGCAACGGTGGGATGCGCTCTCCTAAACGCCCATACACCACAGATGCTATAGCCCACAAACAGGCGGCAGATAATGCTGCTATTTCACCTTCAAAACCCGTTAATGGCAATATTAACAAAATATTAAAAATAATATATACCCCTTTTCAAACACTAAAAATTTTTCATATTTTTAAGATATATACCTTTATAAACTTTAGCACTCAATGCTCATCACTGCTAATTTTTGAGGAATAAGCTTTAGCACTCAAACTAATCGAGTGCTAATAAATTTCATCAGATTTAATCCCTATGACATAGATATCAATAACACTTTTTTCAGATGACTTTTCAGCAAATTTATACCATCATTTAACAAAGCCAAAATAGCATACAACTTATTAATAAGTGGGATAACTGAAATGAAATACACTTTTGATATTGTTGGAGTATCTCAAATTTTACATTTTCTCAACCACCAACAGCAGACTTTGCAAAAACCACAGCACCAGGGAGTGGAGTATGTGACAACACATACGTGTACGCTGGATGCTTTCATCGAATCTGTGGAACCAGTACCGCCGAAATGGGGTTGGGATCAAGATGAAGTTGTAGGTACAGTCATTGATTTTTGGATGAAAAACTCCGAGAGTATTCGTTATTGGAAAGCACGTCTAAAGGATGCTGGCAAAGATAATTTATTAGTAGCAAGAGTAGCAGATATTAAGGCTTTAAAAGCAGAGCTGGAATATCTTTTAGATGATAATTTGTAACTAGATTATTAAATTTTTTATTAGCTGTTTATTTGGCGTTGCTGAATTTGGTCATGAATTATGTTGATAAACATTTTTGTAGTAGAGACGTAGCAATGCTACGTCTCTACACACCCGTGAATTGTAAATTCATCCGCATGATTCAGCAACGCCGTTTATTTTTAGCCACCAATCAATCCCTGAATGATGTCTAAATCACTATTTAACTTTGGGGCAAATAATGACTAGCTAAAACTGCACGTCTGACTGTAGAGATGGCAATTAAGCTGTGCCATGAGTCATATCATGTTTGTTAAAATACCTATAAAAGCTTTAGGGGCGGGTTTAGCAGATAAATGTCAGTTCAATTTATATATTGTTCACAAAACTCGTGCCTACGATAATCTGTTTAATTTAATGGACATGATATCAATATAATTTACTTATCAAATCATAATCAAAAGAACGAACATCTTCTACTATTCTCAAGAAGAGCCAGAAGCTCTTAATTCTCACCTGCCAGGTTCAACCTGGTAACTAGGGATTGGAGGCTCTGCCTCCAGGCTGTTGTAAATCATAATCAAAAGAAAAGAACAGACTTTTTTGTGGTAACAAAACTTACATGTATTTAAATAAACAATAATCACTGAATATTCACGTTAAAAGATTTATTGAGAAGTGATATTTATAATAAGGATTTCAAGTGATAATTACAGTTAGATACTAGATTTTGATATAAAAAAAATTACTTTATATGTGAAATTTTACTTAGTTACAAATTCTGTAGCGTCAGGTTATTTGATGTTCGATTCCTGAACAATAGTGATTGTTGTCTAGTTGAGAAACTAGTTTATGACTCAGAATGAGAATAATGCTCAGTCGAAAGTCAATCAATCTTCTCTATATTCAGTTACAAGATACTGGGGTAAAGTTGAAGTGATAGAGAAGGGAAGTAACTATAGTATTAATCGTATTGAAATCAAACCTAAGCATGGTATTAAACCACAAATCCATTATCACCGTAGTGAACACTGGGTTATAGTTTCTGGTACAGCAAAAGTTATCTGTGGTAATAGTGAAATATTACTGACTCGAAATGAATCAACTTTTGTTCCTCCCGCAACGCTTCATAGGGTAGAAAATCCAGGTTTTATTCCGTTGATTATCTTGGAAATTCAAAATGGTGAGTACTTGGGTGAAGACGATACGGAGCGTCCATTGGACTTGACTTTGGTCTAACCTGTAGCAGACAGTCAATTCCTACATTACTGCTTGGCGTCACTGAGCGAAAACTTTGGATACTTTGCTCAGCATGTAGTCGCCATATCTTCCGCGAAAGTGATGAACGCTAGGATGGGGCTAGTGTTCATCACTTTCGCCATTCATTACCACTCCATCTAGTTCTATTGGCTTCACTTCGGCGTTGAAGTTGGGGTCGAAGAAGGACGGAAACGAAAGGCGATCGCGTTCCGAATCTGAACACGATAGGTGTTGAACAATACAATCCTCGCGTCATGCGATCGAGTATATCCCCAATGTTACATACGAACTTGTTGGGCTGCGATCGCTTACCATAGAGCATTAAGCAGATTGACATATTACAAGTTCTCCCTTGCTACAATCATGATAATTTCCGATAGCCTTAACTAACCTGAAGAAGATGAAGCTAAGAGTAATTCTAGAACCTAGTGATGAAGGTGGCTACACTATCTATGTTCCCTCTTTACCTGGTTGTATCAGCGAGGGTGAAGATATTGACGAAGCATTAGCAAATATTCAAGAAGCCATAGAACTTTACCTTGAACCCCTAGAACACGAAGTCTCCTCTAAGGAAGGCATTATTGTCCGAGAGTTAGTTCTATGAGTAAAGTTCCTAGCCTTTCGTACACACAAATTATTGCTGCTCTAGAACGAGACGGGTGGGTAGTAGTCCGTCAGCGTGGCAGTCACATTCGATTAGAAAAAGAACTATCTGATGAAGTTCTTAAGTTGACAGTTCCGGCTCATCGACCTGTCAAACGTTCAACTCTAGCTCGTATCTTGAAACAAGCCCGTACCGATGTAGAGCGATTTCTCGATCTTTTGTGAAGAACCCAGGACAAACCTTGACCGTTGCGTCTAAAGAATAGCTTTCTAAATATCAGGTAAAAATAGCTCTTTAAGTATTATTACTATTCCGAGTAATCCGACTCCTAAAACAAAAGCGTAAGCTAAACCTCTGGCGGTTCCGAGGTTTAGAGTAAAGGAACCTAAGATTACGTTACCACCAACCAATCCAACTACAGAAGTAAGCACTAAAATAAGCCCTACTAACAGTTCTGGATTATCTATTGGTATTTGCATCCTTTTTCTTCTCTGCTACAGCTAGTTGACCCTAATTATACTTGAAATTCTGCTTAGATAGGACTGACTTTATTTCCCCAACGGCACAGACTGTTTCAACAGGAAAAAATCTTTGTCGGCTCTCAGACTGAATGAGAGGCGTTACTCGTGCATCGTAAACAACTACATCGCACTCCTTACTAATTTCGTTATTAGGATTGATGATAAAGCCCTGAGAAATATCTAAATTCAGCGGGACTACAAATTTTAAAAAATCTTTTACTATTGCCTCCCTGTATGAACCGTACTCACCAGGATGAATAAGCTTACCTTGACTTTCATCATAGAAAAGTAATTTAGAAACGTTACAAAACGAGTTTCTAAAAATATTTATTTGTTCTAATAATAATTGCTCAAATATTGTGTTTGCCACAGTCGATATTTAGCTTTTTGGTTTAATGACATTGTCTCATCGAAAACCTCTATACACCTTGGCAGAAAAGGCTGTATCAGGGATATAGAATCTTTTAGTTATAATAGACAGAATTTTTTTAGATATTGTTCATATCCAGGTATTAGATAGAATTTTTCCATATAACTCCTTATTTTGGGTAGATATCCAGAATGATTCTGGATATTATTCCATTTCGGATAATAATCAGTTCTTACAAAAGAAGATGATTTATACTCGTGTTCTTAACCGCGGTGGTCGAGGGGTGCGGAGTCCGCTTGACTTATAAAAAACCTATTATTGCAATTGTGCGATCACTTCTTATTTGTTTATCTAGCAATGTCATAGTTTACCTCATCAGGCTGTAGCCCACCTAATTATTTGTTGTGGCATCCCAATAACTGAAGTTTGCTTCAATTTGACTCCAAGCCAGTTCAATAATGCCTGGTTTTGAAGAACCGTTATCAATACCCCAAGGATTAAAGAGTGTAAAAGTTTGGCTAGAAGGATTGTAATCTAGCAATACGTAAGCATGATTGGCGATAATGTTGTAGTCAATCACATTTGATTTTGTACTTAGACCAATCATTTGACCGGAATAAAAAGCATTAACTATTGAGTTAAAGTTGAGCAAGTTGGCAAAAGAAGTGTTGAGTCCTGTAATGTGTGTGAGTGCATCACTGACATACCCACCACTATCAATACCGTTGTAGGAATTGGTATTATCTTGATATATCCACCCAGATTGATTGAGTTGAGCATAAGCTTTCTCAGCCAAAGCAACCCATAACTCATTGCTAGAGTCGTTGCGATCGCGACTTTTGTTGGCGTAAACGAAATACCCCTGTTGATTGGTTGGTAAATATCTATCTACTGTCAGATAATCAGCAATCCCATTTTTGTAGAAGCGCACGGTGAAAGTATTATCGCCATTGTCAATGAACATACTTTCAATTGTGCTGGATGAACGCCAAGCTACCGCTGCTAAACCTGCCAGATAAAAGCAGTCATTAAGATTACCTTGTTTCACATCTTGGTAACTAATACCGTTTTGGAATAGAGAACCGTTAGCGTATTGATATGTGTAGGGGGTTGTTGGGCGATCGCTACCCAAAAACCATTTGCTAATTAGGTTCTCAATCTGAATATCACTGCTACCTGCATACAAATTGCCCAGTGTGTTACCCTGATAAATCTGATTGGCAGGATCGTCTTTGACAACCTTATGAAACAAAACGCGCACATATTCTGGCATTCCTAAGAAAGAGGCGTTACTAACTAATGTGCCCAGATCTGTCAGTTCGCTACCATCAACTATACTATTGTCTTTTGCTTCGCGCAGGATAGCGATCGCATCATTGCGATCGAGGATATTATCTGCAAAGCGCCACCTTGCTGCCTCACGTATACCTACATCTTGAATGTTCCGATCAAACCAATCTTGAATTGGAGGGAGCACAACATTAAAACTAGTGTGTATACTGTCAGTGCTAGCACCAGATTTGTCATAAGCTTTTGCTGACAATAGATAGTTACCAATACCTAGATCGGGCAAGCTGTAGTCAAAACTGGCATAGCGGTTATCACTGCCATTGACATTGAAATTAACTGCATCGCTAATGTCTTGCCAGTCGCCACCATCTTTTTGCAACCAAAAATCTACTCGTGCTAAGTCAGCTGTACCATTGCCATCAAATACGCTGGTATTGCTGAGGCTGACAGTTTCACCGGGTTGATAGCTGGTTTGACTGGTGCCTAATTGTAATGACTGGGGTGCTTCATTGCCAGAAATCTTTAAGTTGTAGTAGGTATTTTTCTTGCGATCGGCTCGGTAAACTCGAATGTAGTAAGTGCCTTGATCCAATGTCGTGCTGATTGACTCAGCCCGCTTGCGACGGGCATAAGAACCTGCAATTACTGAACCATTACTGTGAAGTAACTGTAAATCGGCATTTGCCGAAAGACCATCTACAACTAAATTTAAGCTACTACGACCACTGAGGTTAACACTGTAGTAATCGTATTTATCACCCCGACCTACCCAGTCTCTGAAAGTTTGGGTAATATAATTAACATTTAAATTTCTAGAAATATGTAAACTGTTACCGGCCAAATCTGCTGGCATAATTCTTCATTCTTTGGTTGTAAAGTTAATGAAAATTTGGCAATAGCAACCCTGAAACCCTTGTCTGGAAAGGGCTAAGCATGTAAATACGCTATTAAAATTCGACAGCCGCACTTCTATGCTGCTGTCGTTTGTGGCGAAATTGGTATGTAAAAATTACGTATTTTTAGATACTAAAATTAATATATTCGTAAGTAATATTATTGTTAGTAAGACTTGAGAAAAAAGTAATGAGAGTAAAAAATAGTACTAGAGAATTACTGAAGCAAATTCACTCGAATTTTGCATCATCAACAACGTAATTTGATCCCCTTGGTACAATGTGGTGGAGATAACCAGATAGTTAGAATATGACCAAAAACTTGATTTTATGGGTGCTATGATTTTTTGGCTGAAGATACTTGCTGTGGAGTGCATAAAGTATCTGCGATCGCACCATCAGCCAGTAACCTAGCTTTTGGAATTTTTAATAAAAAAATAAGTATTTACGCCCTGCGTTGGTTTATAGTGACCGAGTGTGGTAAAAAAGTTGCTGGATCTTCGATTATGAGAAGTTACTGCCACAGCAAAGCTAACCAAGAGGCATGACAGGGTTGTTGCTAAATTGGCAAATAAATATTGCTTGCTTAACGGGTACAGATAAACATTAAACTTAAAATTCCAGCGACCGCATAACCTCTAGCTGAAAAATCAACCATCATGTCTAAGGTTCTCGTCTCCGATCCAATAGATCAAGCTGGGATCGATATTTTATCCCAGGTTGCCAACGTTGATGTCAAAATAGGTCTGAAGCCAGAAGAACTAGTACAAATCATTGGTGAATACGATGCACTGATGATTCGTTCTGGTACTCGCGTCACGAAAGAAATCATTGAAGCTGGTACACAGCTAAAAATTATCGGACGTGCGGGTGTGGGTGTGGATAATGTAGATGTTCCCGCCGCTACCCGTCAAGGAATTGTAGTCGTCAACTCTCCAGAAGGAAACACGATCGCCGCTGCCGAACATGCGATCGCCATGATGTTGTCCTTATCTCGCCATATCCCCGATGCTAATGCTTCTGTAAAACGTGGTGAGTGGGATCGCAAAACCTTTATCGGAGCTGAAGTCTACAAAAAAACTCTGGGTATTGTCGGCTTAGGTAAAATAGGCTCCCATGTTGCCGCTGTCGGCAAGGCAATGGGAATGAAATTACTTGCTTACGATCCCTTTATCTCTACAGAACGGGCTGAACAGATTGGCTGTCAACTAGTGGATCTGGATTTATTAGCGCAGCAAGCAGACTACATCACGCTGCACATCCCTAAAACTCCAGAAACTACTCACCTCATTAATGCCAAAATGTTGGCAAAAATGAAACCCACCACGCGGATTATCAATTGCGCTCGCGGTGGCATCATTGATGAAGAAGCTTTAGCAGCCGCTATCAAAGAAGGTAAAATTGCCGGTGCTGCCCTGGATGTGTTTGAATCAGAACCACTAGGAGAATCTCCCTTAAAATCTTTGGGTAAAGAAGTTATCCTGACTCCGCACTTGGGCGCTTCAACAACCGAGGCACAAGTAAATGTAGCAATTGATGTTGCCGAACAAATTCGGGACGTGCTACTGGGATTACCAGCGCGATCGGCAGTCAACATTCCTGGACTAGGGCCTGATGTCTTGGAAGAACTCAAACCTTATATGCAGCTGGCGGAAACCTTGGGTAATCTAGTCGGACAACTGGCTGGCGGTAGAGTGGAATTACTCAACGTCAGACTGCAAGGTGAACTAGCAACCAACAAAAGTCAGCCGTTGGTGGTAGCATCCCTGAAAGGACTACTTTACCAAGCATTGCGAGAACGGGTAAATTACGTTAATGCCAGCATTGAAGCAAAAGAGCGCGGAATTCGCGTCATTGAAACGCGGGATGCTGCGGTAAAAGACTATGCTGGTTCCCTGCATTTAGAAGCTACAGGTTCTTTAGGCACTCATGCTGTTACAGGCGCTTTGTTAGGTGACGGAGAAATCCGACTTACCAACTTAGACGGTTTTCCCATTAACGTCCCCCCCAGCCCGCATATGCTGTTTACCCTGCACCGGGATATGCCAGGAATCATTGGTAAACTAGGTTCCCTACTGGGCAGCTTTAATGTCAATATTGCCAGTATGCAGGTAGGCCGTAAAATCGTTCGCGGTGATGCGGTCATGGTTCTCAGCCTCGATGACCCCTTACCCGATGGCATTTTGACTGAGATTACTAAAGTACCTGGAATTCGTGATGCGTATACAGTAACACTTTAAAAAGGGAATAGGGAACGGAGATCGGGGATCGGGAAATAAATAGGAAGAAATTCTTCCTTGTCTCCCTTCCCTTGTCTTCTCCCGATCCCCAAATTATCTATGGCTAACACTTGGTGGGAACTACAAATTTTTTGTGAACCAGACTTAGAGGATACTATCTTTTGGCGGCTGGCAAATTTTGGCTGCCGTGGTACCGCAAGTGAAAAGAAAGGAAATCATAGTCTAGTTAGGGCTTACTTGCCAATATTCCAAGCACAGCTTTTGGATTTGGCTGCACTGTCGCTGTGGCTGCGCCAAGACGCCTTGTGTGTAGGAGTTCCTGAACCTACCATGCACTGGCAGTTGATTGACGAACAAGATTGGGCCAGTAGCTGGAAACAATACTGGCAACCGCAGGATATTGGCGATCGCTTCTTGATTAACCCCGCCTGGTATCCAGTTCCAGAAAATAGCGATCGCTTGATTATTCGCCTCGATCCCGGTATGGCCTTTGGCACAGGCAACCATGCTACAACTCAGTTGTGCTTGGAATCCTTGGAAATGCGGCTTTTAGAACCTCCTTCATCTTTGCCGAAACAAGAGGAACAGCAAGAAGCTGCGGTAATTGCGGATATTGGTTGTGGTTCTGGTATCCTTTCCATTGGTGCTTTGCTACTAGGAGCAAAGCAAGCCTATGCGGTAGATACCGATCCCTTAGCGGTACAATCAACTCAAGAAAATTGTTTACTCAACGGCATTGCACCAGAACGCTTGCTGGTAGCACCAGGAAGTGTAGACGCTTTGGCAAAAATGCTTTCTGAACCAGTGGATGGTATAGTTTGCAACATTTTAGCTGATGTAATTATTGAATTAGTTCCACAAATGAGTGCGATCGCCAAACCCAGCACTTGGGGTATCTTTAGCGGGATTTTAGTGGAACAATCGAAAGCAGTCGCTGACGTTTTAGAAAAGCACGGTTGGATAGTAGCAGCTCTGTGGAAACGCAAAGAATGGTGTTGCCTAAACGTGCGCCGTTCTTAGAAGTCTATCAAGATTTATTAGCTTGGTACAGCATTGCACAAATTCGTAACGAATTAAACTTGGAAAGACTCTGCGTTCCTCCGCGCTTACTCCGCGCCCCTCTGCGTTGAAAAAAGCTGCGATTTCACCCAAAGCTGGACTCAGGAATAGGCAACAGCTTAAGCTTAGCAAACTCATAGCGAGTTGCTTAGAAAATCCAATATTTTGGCATCCCCCTATCTTCTTTTTCATGGAAATAGGGGGATCATATTCATACCAAGTTGTATTCAGATATAGCAATTCGTGCCCTCTCCCCCTCCCCTGTTCCAAATTGGGAGAGGGGCTGGGGGTGAGGGAAGTACTATCTTTGACTGCAACTTAGTATCAGATCTGGTTTCCGCAGGGTAGAAACCTGGTTTTTCAGGCGGTGTGTTTTCATCTGTGGTTGTTAATTTTGCATAAAGATGCCAACCACTCCACAATTTGCCCATTTACCACATCTGGTACTTCATCATGGGGGCAATGTCCAGCACCGGGAATGGGAACGATTTTGATATTTTTACCGTCCTCACGTGCCTGTTCGTATATTTTTGCGCCTGCGATCGGTGTCCAGGGATCGTCCGCACCCCAAATTACCAACAGCGGATGTTGGACTTTGGGTAATATTTCCGCAGGGGTGGGCCCAGGAGGTGCTGTCAGGATGGAAGCAAACACTTTCTGCGCTCCCGGATCGCAGGAAGGTGTATAAAGCATGTCTACCAGTTCATCAGTAACGGCTTGGCGGTTGCGATAAATCTGGTAGAGTGTACGGCGAATTTGATGTTTTTGGCGGATGCGGTTAAATACGAAAGTCCCTGTAATTGGATGACCGACCAACTTGTTAAAAGCTGCCATGACAATTCTAAGTGGTGGGTTCAGTTCGTGGGGACGATGACTCAACCCTCCCGCAGAGTTAATTAACACAGTACCGGCAGCAATTTCTGGATGTTCTGCCACTACCATCAAGCTTAAAAGAGCGCCGATAGAGTTGCCGATAAATACGGCTGGTTCTTGAATGTGTGCCGAGCAGAAATCTTTGAGCAGTTCTACCCACACCTCTACAGTGTAATTAATGGGTGCTTTATCGGAGCCACCAAAGCCCAAAAGGTCAACGGCAAAGACTTGGTAGCCAGCATTTGCTAAAACGGGGATATTTTTTTGCCAGTGTCCAATACAAGCACCAAAGCCGTGAACTAAAACCAAGGGTTTGCCTGTACCTACAACAGTGTACTGAATTTTGTAGCCTTGCCAAGTCCAAAAGTGTTTTTCAAACGTGGCTGCTGTTGGTAGCTGCTGTGTGTTTACAGTCATTATTATTAACATTAGTAAACTATTTATTTATATATACCAATCTTATTCAGTTGTAAAAATTCTATTATTTTAGAAAATCAGTTTCTTTTAAAATCATCAATTTCAGAATTATTGCTAAGTAGAACAACCAAATTAAACGTAAGATCCCCAACTACTCTAAGAAGCCGGGGATCTTTGTTCAGCAGTGCTGTACCTTTGATATTAAGTAATAGTACCAATTCTATATGAGTGCCAATTAACACTATAGCGTATTAATTGTTAGTCAATTAATAATTACTAATTACTTATTATTATTGATTTGTGTTTGCAATCAACTTTTGATCTTTATATTGCATTTCTAAGAGTTCTGGGACAGTGACAAAGCTATAACCCTGGTTTCTCAATTTGCTGATAATTAGTGGTAGGGCCGCTACTGTATGAGAACGATTACCTCCACCATCATGCATTAGCACAATACCACCAGGCTTAGACTGTTGTAGTACTCTATTCGTCAAAACAGATGCAGAAGGACGACTATAGTCTGCGGAGTCAGCCGACCACATAACCACAGCGTAATTTTTACCTCTGGCATAAGCTGCTAAGCCATTGTGCAGCATTCCACCAGGAGGCCGAAACAAAGTTGTCTTCACACCTGTAACTTGATAGATTAAATCTGATGTATTGTCAATTTCAAAAGCAGCTGCTTTTTGGTTAAAGTAATGATACCAATGATGCCAAGAGTGGTTGCCAATAACATGACCTTCAACCACAATTCGCTTGCCTAACTCAGGATTATTTTTGAGGTATTTCCCGACAACAAAAAATGTAGCTTTGATGTTATTTTCTCTGAGTATTTCCAGTACTTGGGCAGTGTACCCAGGCCAGGGACCATCATCAAAAGTAAGAGCTATTACTTTTTTGTTGGGAGCGAGTTTTGCCTTCCTAATTATTGTTCCTTGAAAACGTGTAGGTAAAGTATAGGAAAAACCTTTTACTTTTGCTTCTTGTTGCCAACTTGTTAGCATTGCTGGCTTAAATTTTTTTAAACGCTGCTGAGTTCCTACTTTTACTTCTATATCATTGATATTTTTTATAGTCTGCTTAGTTTCAGCTTGAAAACCAGTTAAATTAATAGGTATAATAAAACCAATAGTTAAGCTGCTGCATAGGGCAAGGAATGCAAATAATATCCCTTGCGGACAAGCAAACGACTTATTGTTTTCCACGTTATAGCTCCTTCACTGATTTAACCGTCACACACCTATCTGACGGTAATTTATAGCACAGTTTTTCAGATAATATTTAGATACCGTACTGTTTTCTGGAAAGCTTGAAAAATCAATGCAGATTCATAGAAATCCAGATATCAGGAAGATAAATTACACAGGTTTAGCTTTGGAAGGCCAATGCTAGAAATTGCTACTCTATATTTCTTAGTATTTAATATCAAAATATTAATTTCACACCCCATAAAAATATATTCTACTGCTGAGCTATATTATTACCTTGAAAAAAAATATTAAGTTTCTGGCTAACTTTTGCAATTCAGCTCTCACAAAGTAGCTAGACGCCGATCGGTCAAAATAGTTTCTGATCTACAAGAGATACTAAAACTTTAACCAAACTAGATGCTTTTTTATTTATAGCTTAGTTCTGCTAAGTCTTTTTCATGAGTTTTTAACGCTGATACTTCAGTAATTAAGTACCAGAAATTAGTAAACATCTAAATATCTGAGTTTGATCAACCCAATAAATTAGACTGTTCACATCATTAATATTACAATTGAATAAATATTATTACAGTATAAATACTGAATTTTTCTAATTATTTAGAAAATATCATTTTTTAGCTATATAGACATACTTTAATTCGACTATTTAAATTCCGACTTAGAAATCAGATTATATACATATACTAATTTAATTTACTAAAGTAATTTTTGTTTTTAAGTAACAAAATTCAGTAACGTTATTGATTGAGGCGATCGCATTCGCAGCTAGCGATCGCCCCTTTGACGCCCTAACATTACTCGCTTAGTCACAGTTGAGTATGGGGAAGCTAGCCCAATCGCCGCCTCCGACTAGATTTTTCCATTAACCAACCCAGAGGTTTTGAGCAAAGCCAATAGCAATTTTGGCAAGTATAACAGAAAACCAGCCTAGGATTAAGTATCCTTGACGGGGATAGCGTCCTAGTAAAACACCGAGAGCTATACTCAAAGGTACAAGACCGTAAGCCAGACGGCTAAGGGAGATCGTACCGCCGGAGGCTAGCAACAAAGCAATACCGCAAAAACCGTAAAAAATATTAACTGAGGTCAGTTGTTTACGTAAGTGCCATAGTAGATAGGCACCTCCCAAAACCATTACTGCGTTAAGCAAATGATTGATGAATTGTTCATCAACAAATATCAACAAAAATGTCACCAGGGCGTAAAAGCTGTAGAACAGCTTGATAGAACTCAACCTTTGTCGATAGCGCCACAAACCATAACAGCTGCTGACGATGATGCCAAACAATAGCAAATGCAACAGGTTTTGAATCGAACTATGTCGCCAATTTGATGTACCTATGGCTATATTCAGCAGCATATTCAACCAACCTCGCCAATCAAATCCCAAAGAGGGTCGCCATCCTCGCTGGGCATGAATAAAAGCTAGAGGATCGCCAAAATCAATTGCACAATACAGACTGAACAACAGCAGTCCAATCGCAGTAGCAAAAGAAGCAAGGTAGGCAATAGATGGTCGGCGTTCTCTCCAACTAGCAATTACAAAAGCCGGGATAAGTGCTAACCCCGTAGGGCGTGTTGCTGTTGCCATTGCACCCCAAAAAGCAGTCCAGCGATATTGGTGGCGATCAAAGGCACGCAAAGCGGCTGTACTCAAAAATAAGTACAACCCTTCGGTATAAATGACTGTCCCGAATAGAGAGAGAGGACACCAAGCTAGGACAGTAGTAGCCCATCGGGCACAGTTTGTACCATGATGCTCTAAAACCCAAAAATAGACACAATAAAGCGCTGCAAGAAATGCCAAGTTATTTACGAGTACACCTGCAACTTCAAATGATAAGCCCAGGTTCATAACGCCGCGAAGCATCAAAGGAAATAATGGAAAAAAGGCAATATTATGTTGACCTCCGTCATTGACAAATTCATACCCAGAAGTAGTTATCTTGTGGTAATGTACGCTATCCCAAGCATGAAATACTCCCCAGCCAAAGCTGGGTACAATTCCATCTTCAGGCTTGGGTAGATTGGGTGCGATCAGCAACATGGCAGTCCAAATAAATAATCGGCTGACAAACCAAATTGCTGTTGGAAAAAGAAAATCATTTTCCCATAAACTTTTTTTGATAAATATCTGAACTTGAGCCATAAGCATGAATGTTTTTAGACTCCTTGATTCACCCTTAGACCTATGGCTGTGACATTGTCATTTATGTGTAATAATTTGTGCATTTCACTCCTCCACCAAGATAAATAACCACTGAAAGTAAATAGTAAAGTAAATAGTCTAGAAAATTTGTCAACAGTCATTAATCAGCAGTTAACAGTGAAATAGTATTAACTATTATCCTCAGGATTTCTCTATAAATTGATAGTATTTATATGAACAATTTTGGTAGAAAATAAAAATTGATTAAATTCACTAGATTTCACTTGAAAATAGAGAATAGGTAAAGGGAAGCGAACACTAGCGGTAGAATGTTTGCACAACTCCAACCAAGAGTGTGAGTGCTTCAAGAACAAATTTTGCGATCGCAGATTTATTTCAAAACATAATGTTCCTCAATTTCTTGTTCATTACTGTAAGTTTTAGAGTAATGATCGCTGATATAAGTCATGAGATTGCGATCGCTCTTAATTTGAGAAGTCCACCTAGTTAGGATAATTTGCTCAGGACGATAATTTTGTAAAACAGCAAGCATTTTTGTTGATGTCAAATCTCCAGAATTCAGTCTTTTATATGACATCACAGCAATTTCTGGAGGTACGCGTAAACCAGTGTAAAATCCATAGATAGGATTATCTGTAAATATCCATTGGGTGGAATTTTTATATTTTAAAATCATCTGCATGAGTTCTATATTCTTAGGTACACTTCCCCGAGGATTAGGAGGGGTTATAATTATTAGGCAAATCAGAATCAAAATTAAAACATAAGGTATTGTAAGTTTTTTCAGATTCATTAAATTTAAATTAACATGACTTTTTTTGATAAAAAAATCACGTAATAAATCAAATCCATAAGCACCCAACCAACAAATAGGAATAGCCAGCAATGGATAATAATGATACCAAATTGGTTTATGTCTAAGTAAAATAAATGTAGCAGTAACCAGCCAGGTTATAGGAAGAAGACCATTTTTTTGTTTTTTGGAAAAAATAGCCCAAATACCGATGAAAGCAAGAAATATATAATCATAATCTTGACTAATCATGTAGTTAAGATATTTGAGGTTGTTAAAATTTTCTAATCTTGAATCTGACGGTTGGTTGAGATGAGTTCCAAGGAACTGTTCGTAATTCCAAAATTGTTGATATTGTGAACCAATCAAGATATAAATAAATACCAAAGATATTAACCATAATGAAATAGCTTTTAACTGAATTTTTAATATTTTCCTTTCTTCAATAAATTTACTTTGAAAGGCTAATAAATCAAAAAGCATCAAAGGTATTAGATAAAGAGTAAATAATTTTGTTTGCAAAGATAAAGCAAGGCAGCTACCAGATAAAACTAGATATAAATTGCGATAATTTTGTTTATACAAATACAAAAAATAAATAGATAGCATTGCCAATGTTAATGATGGAATGCCAATCATTACGGAAATACTGAGGCGAATATAGAGCCAAGAAGTGAATAATAAAATAGTGGCTACTAAAGCTGCTAAATTTCCTAGGGTAAGGCGAATAATTTGATAAAAGCACCATATTAATAGTGCTGAAAACAGAAGCGTTAAAAAGCGTGCAGCAAATATTGAGTTACCAAATATATTTAACCAATGTGATAAAAGGACAGTAAAAATTGGTGGTTGGTCATTCCAAATTTGGGTATAGAGAGCAAAACCTTTTGAGTAAAGAAAGGCTTTCATTAAATTAAAGCCTTCATCATAGTCAAATTCAAAGGTTTGCGTGATTGGCTGCAACCTAATGAGAAGTACTATACCAACAAAGAGAGCTATAATTAATAGCTGAAAGAGAATATTTTTCCATCTGAGCATACTTATGCCAATTGTAAATAGTTAGTAGTTAGTAGATAGTAGTTAGTAGTTGGTTGTTAGTCACTAACCACTAACCACTAACAACTAACCACTAACTAATTTTTAATTAAGACTTATTCACAAATAAATAAACGTCATCACGCTGGTAACTCAGTTGAAACAATGCATTATTTTTTAATTGATTAACTAAATTGTTAACCACCTCTGGATTGCCAGATCCTCCGGGATGACGTAGATTGAGCAATATATACTCAAAATGATTTAAATCAGCTGGTGGCGGAATTTGATCGTCAACATATTGAATCTGGGAGCGATGAGTTAAATGCGGAGTTATACTGTGGGTAGTTAAAACAGCGCCTTGAGTTTGAACTTGGGCGATCGCTTGTCGCGTTGCTTGCCAAGTATCGAGTTCGCCCAAATATATAGACCAAAAATTGCCATACTTCGCTAATGCAAAGAAAGCCACTACAGCCCACAGAATCATAGCCTTTCTAGTATGCAGCCATCCTTTTCCAGCAGCGAGAGTGGAAATTACAGCCAATAATAAAAAAGGCAATACTGGTAGTGAATACTGTTGAGTTAAGTCTCGCTGTACATGTAATTCAGAAAGAGAATTTACCACCAGCACTGGAATAGCACTCACTAAAGGAGTCAAATGTTGTGGCGCAAGTCCCCAAATTACTGGCGCAACTAATAGTGCTAAATATTCCAGGGTTGCGAGTGAAAATACTTTCCCCAATACTAACCCTGGCTTCAAAACCAAATTACGGGCTATCTCAAAAACTGAATCACCTAGATAAGTGTAACGCGCTACTGCTGCTGCTTCATTATTGCTGAAAAAGGGAATAATTATCTGACTAGTAATTAAAAACCAGCTAATTCCAGCCAATAAGGCAAACAATCCGCAAATCCGCCGCTTTTCAAACAGCAGCAACCAGATACCCATTGCTGCCACTGTTAGCGATATCACGGCTTTACAGCCCAAAATAAAGATAACACCTAAACAAAACCATCCCGTCTTACTTTGCCGTGCTGCCCAAATTGAACCCAGAAATACAGGTATGGCCATCACTTCTGGGTGGAACTCATACAAGTTGACATTAAAAACCAACGGATATAGCAGGTAAACTGCTGCCATTGCCACTGCTTGGTTTTCTTTCAGTCCTGCTTGACGACTAAGATGGTAAGTAGGCAATGCTCCCAAAGCCAAGGAAATAGCTTGCACAGCTAATAACCAGTAGGCACTTGGGTAAATTTTGTAGAGTAGAGCCAATGGATAGACTGCCCAGGCTGCATGGTTGCCCATGTGATGAAAGCCAAGGATAGAAGAAATCGGCGCTTGTCCTTGGCTTATCAAGTAAACTACCTGGTCATAAATTCCGATATCAAAGGCTCCTGATTGAAACAGCGCGTGTCGTACACTGCTGCAAGCAAATAAAATTAGGGCACTAATGCAGATCGCTGAACCGACAGTGCCAAGCTGAAAAAGTTGTTTTTTCACTCCCAGTTGCAAGCAACAATCATGGTTAATATTTTCTTAACCTTCTCATCTTACGATCTCCGGGAAAAAACGGAGATGAATAATTAGTAATTAATGATTAAGAATTAGTAATTACGCATTATTCTCTAAGAGGATGTCTGAGAAGTCAAAAATGTCATGCTGTAGGCGTAAGCCTTCCCGCAGGGTACGGAGCGTCAGCGTAGTGAAGCATCTCAAATCACAACGAAAAATTGGGATTCTACTCTGCGAGAAGCCGCTGCGCGTCTACGCTTCACTTCGTTACGCTCAGAATGACAAAATATACTTTTGGTCAACTTTTCAGACATCCTCTAACCTACCCAGAGTTCTTGAGCAAACCGCACAGAGAAACTCGCAAGTAAAATTGCAAAGAAGCACAAGGTTAAGTATCCCCAACGAGGATGACGAGACAACAACACACCAAGGGCGATGCTGAATGAGACAATACCGTAGACAATACGACTAAGTGACCAAGTTCCGCCAGAGACAAAAATTAATCCTAAACCGCAGAAGCCATAAATCACTGCAACATAATTCAATTGCCTGCGTAAGTGCCACAACAAGTAAGCACCACCCAAAACCGAAATGGTGTTAATCAACGGATCGCCCGCCACTATCCATAAAATTAAAAATAAAGCTGCAAAGCCATACTCCACTTTCACCGCGCCCAAGCGTTGACGATAGCGCCAGATTAAATAACCAAGGGCAACGATGACAGCAAAAAGTAGAGGATGCAGGGGGTCTTTTAACGAGCCATTTTGCCAATTGGTTGTACCAACTGTGATTTGCATGAGCATTTTCCACCAACCCTGCCAATCAAAACCCAGGGTTGAGCGCCATCCCTTTTGGGCGTTAATAAACGCTAGAGGATCGCCAAATTCAATGGCACAATAGAGGCTAAACAACACTATTCCCCCAGAAGCGGTCAAACCAGCAATATAGGCAATAAGCGATCGCCCCTCTTTCCAAGCAGTAATTAAAAAAGCTGGAATCAATGCTATTCCCGTCGGACGTGTTGCTGTTGCCATTGCCCCACAAAGGGCAGCCCAGCCATATTGTTCTTCCTCAAAGGCACGCAAAGCCGACGAACTCAAAAATAAATACAGTCCTTCGGTATAAATTACTGCTGTAAATAACGTGGGCGGACACCATGCCAGCACAGCAGTTGACCAACGCGCCTCCTGGAGACCGTTATATTCCTTTACCCAAAAATACACGCAGTAAAGTGCGGCTAAAAATGCGACGTTGTTTACTAGTTCTCCTGCCACCTCAAACGGCAAGCCTAAGCTCATCACTCCCCGAACGATGAGAGGAAACAAGGGAAAAAAGGCAATATTATGCCCCTTGCCGTCATTGATGTATTCATACCCAAAAGTGGCGATACTGCGGTAATGTACGCTATCCCAAGCATCAAATACCCCTAAGCCAAACGTAGCAGCTTTTCCTCCTGTTGGTGCATCTAAAAGAGGAGCAAGCAACAACATGGCACTCCAAATTACCAGTCTGCTGGCAAGCCACATCGTTGCTGGAAATATTAAATCGTTTTTCCATAAATTTTTTTTGATAACTGTCTGCTGTTGAAGCATAAGCTGGAGTGTTGGCAAGGACTCGTTGCCCTTGAGTTTATGGATACTTAAATAACTTACTCAAAAATGTGATTTTATTGGTGTTATTTGTGAGTCCCGAGCAATTTATAGTGGAGTTGTTTGTCGATCCTTAAACAATTGTGAAAGCGATTACTCTTCTTGGTTCTACTGGCTCGATCGGTACTCAGACTTTAGATATTGTCGCTCAAAACTCCGATAAGTTCCGAATTGTGGGATTAGCGGCTGGGAATAATATAGAACTGTTGGCTGCTCAAATCCGACAGTTTCGACCGAGTATAGCAGCGATTTGTTCAGAAGAAAAATTACCTGCACTCCGCAATCTGATCGCCGATCTCGATCCTCAACCAATTCTTATGGCTGGAGATGCGGGAGTGGTGGAAGTTGCCCGGTACGGCGATGCTCAAACCGTCGTTACGGGTATTGTTGGCTGTGCTGGATTGTTGCCAACGATCGCCGCTATTGAAGCTGGTAAAGATATCGCCTTGGCTAATAAAGAAACCCTGATTGCTGGGGGGCCTGTTGTTCTACCACTAATCGAGAAGTATGGCATCAAACTATTACCAGCAGATTCCGAACATTCCGCAATATTTCAGTGTCTGCAAGGTGTGCCTCAAGGTGGCTTGCGACGAATTTTGCTCACTGCGTCTGGTGGTGCTTTCCGAGATTGGCCCACAGAAAAATTAGCAGAAGTGACAGTCGCCGACGCCCTCAAACATCCGAATTGGTCGATGGGCCGGAAAATCACTGTGGACTCTGCCACTTTGATGAATAAGGGATTGGAAGTAATTGAAGCTCATTTTTTGTTTGGTCTGGATTACCAAGATATCGAGATTGTTATTCATCCCCAAAGCATTATTCACTCCCTGATTGAACTCCAAGATACCTCAGTGTTAGCTCAACTGGGCTGGCCGGATATGCGCTTACCCCTACTGTATGCTCTGTCTTGGCCTGAACGCATCTACACCGACTGGGAACGGCTGGATTTGGTGAAAGCAGGTAATTTAACCTTCCGCGAACCAGATCACCAGAAGTATCCGTGTATGAAGTTGGCTTATGCTGCGGGTAAAGCTGGCGGTTCTATGCCAGCTGTGTTGAATGCGGCAAATGAACAAGCTGTAGCGTTATTTTTGGATGAAAAAATTCGCTTTTTAGATATTCCTCGGTGCATCGAATGGGTGTGCGATCGCTTTTCATCCGATAACCGTTCAAATCCTACTTTAGATGACATTTTGGCGGCCGATCAATGGGCAAGGCAAGAAGTTGTGACTGCCACTGAAAATTTAGAATCTCGTCCGCGCATAATTTCTTTCCGATAACCAATAACAAACTTAAATTAGTCAGCGTTCAGCCTCAAACTGGACGCTGATAATAATTATATTTTTTATATACTATTTTTAAATTTTCATAAAAAATACTTTTTATAAATTTATAAAAATAGATTACTAAAAACATGGTGCATTGTGTTATTGTCCGGTATATTATATAGCAGGAAAAATTAACACAAACATCAAATATATCCTAGAACTACCAAAAGCTTAACATCAATATGTTGAGCTTAATTAGTCATTAGTCACTATTATTTTGCATTCGATAGAAGACAGGCGATAACCAATTAATAACTATTAAACGATTTAGCTGTTATCTCTTAAATTAGAGAGCTTCTACAGCCATAATTGTTAATAAAAATTAAATCGCCTTTTCTGTAATCATCTCCTATGCAACAAGAGCGAACTTTTTGGAATTGATAACTATGATTATTGCCTTAATTGTAGCTTGGTTAATATTTACAATATTAATTAAGGTTGTAAAAACGACCGTAAAAACTGCTCTCATGATTGCTACGGTCGTGGTGTTGCTACAGGTTGGTTACGGTATTGGTCCTCAAGATATTTTGAACTATATGATGCAATTGCCCCAAAATATATTGCAGATACGCAAATAGATAGGGGGAGTGGGAGAGTGGGGAAAGTAGGGAAAGAACCACTAACTACTAACCACTAACTACTAACTACTACCCATCATTTATTCAGTGAGGATGATATTTTTGCCAATGCATCCTTAACATTTGCAGGTAGCTGACGCATGATCTTGCCTCTTTCCCGATCTACTGCCACTAATGTAACTTTTGCGGTAACATATAATTCCTGTCTATCTGGGGATTCAATTACATAATCCCAGTTGATGCGGACACTATTTACATCAGCCATGCGGGTTTTTACTACTGCTGGCATACCTAGCTGAATTGAGCGGTGATATCGTACTGACAATTCTACAACTGGTAAGTCACAACCTAACGCTACTAAATCAGCAAAATCAATACCGATCGAACGCAAGCACTCTACCCTTGCTGCTTCCATCCAAGTTAGATATGTTCCATGCCAGACAACACCACCATAGTCAGTGTGGTGGGGTTGCACTCTCACAGGATATTCAAACCAATACTCCAGTGTCTGACTCGCCGGATTGTCAATAGCACTTGTGGGTAATTGAGGTTGTTTTGTGTTTTCTTCAGGCATCTTAAATTTTCGTTGTAATTGTTAGAGATTTTCCACATTTGGAATAGCATAAAAAATAGTCGCCTTGTGCAACTATTTTTCTTTAACAACAAGCAAACCAAACTAGGAGGGTTTTTATGTACCCTCGGAAATCATATTTAAATATTGTTACTGCTAGTGTAGTGTTTTCTCTGGGATCGGGGATGGCATTTTCGGCCGCTATTCCGGTAACAGCAAATACAAGTATACAAAATAAATTTGTTGAAATAGCCCAAGCTTCAACTCAAAATCAGAATCAATCTGAGGAGATCAAGCAACTCAATCAAGAGGCTATCCAACTATCTAAGCAAAATCGTTTTCAAGATGCATTACAGAAATTACAAACAGCTTTAGTTATCAGCACTGATACTGGCGATCGCTCTCTAGAAGCCGCAACTTTCAATAATATTGGCAGAGTTTACCAACAGCAAGGTCAATTTTCACAAGCAGCTAAATCTTATCTGCAAGCTTTAGCTATCAACAAGGAACTCAGCCTTAACGAAAAGACTCCTGGGCAAGCTCATATTGCTTTAGGCAAAACCTATAGTAATTTAGGATACCTATACGCAATCCAAAATCAACCAGAGTTAGCAATTTTCTTTTACAAAGGTTGCGTCAATAATCGCGAAAAAGCCCGCCTTAATCCTGCTGCTCTTTCTGTACAGCAACTAGATGCCTATAACTTAACTGTTCCCCAGACTTACTATGCTTTGGGTGAAGGGTTGCTAAAAGGCGATCGCGTCGCCGAAGGGCAACGCATTGTGGATTTAATCAAAGTCGAAGAACTGGAGGGGTATCTCCAAAACGTTAAAGGTAATCAAAGAACTGTCAAAGGTATTGAGTTAACCCCAACTGAAAAAAAAATTAAACAAAAGGCGGATCAAACCCTCGATAGCACTATTTTACTGGGTAAAGAACTGACAAAACTACGCCAGATTTCTCCAGAGAAGCGATCGCCACAACAAAAACAACGCATCCAGCAATTAGTCAAGACTCAGCAGCAAATGTTGGATGAGTTTAATAATTTTATCAATAGTCCAGATGTGAAAGCGCAAGTTGAACAAATCAGCCGCACAGCAAGACGGCAGAATTTGGATTTGGAGAGTCTTAACGAAATTCGGGATAACTTGGCGCAATTACCTCAAAAATCAGTACTTTTATATCCTCTGGTTTTAGAAGATAGCTTGGAATTGGTATTGGTAACTCCTGATTCTCCGCCAATTCATCGTACTGTTGCTGTTAAAAAAGAAAACCTCCAACAAACAATTGTTGCCTTTCGTCAGGCTTTAGAAAATCCCAGTTTAGATGTGAAAAAACCTGCACGTCAATTGTATGACTGGCTAATTAAACCGATAGAAAAAGACCTTGCCCAAGCAGATACGCAAACTATAATTTATGCACCAGATGGGCAGTTGCGCTATATTCCTTTAGCTGCTTTACATGATGGCAAACAATGGTTAGTACAGCGATATGGTCTTAATCACATCACAGCCGCCAGCTTAACAAACTTTAACACTCCACCTTCATCAAATTTACGCATTTTAGCGGCGGCATTTACCAAAGGTAGTTATCAAGTCGAAGTAGCTGATCGACAGCAGACCTTTTCTGGGTTGCCGTTTGCAGCAAAAGAGGTGGAATATTTAGTAGCTACAGTTCCGGAAACCAAGAAAATCTTAGATTATGCTTTCAGCCCGGAGATGACTGTACCACAAATGGATGATTTTACGATTGTGCATTTGGCAACACACGCAGCATTTGTCGTGGGTAAACCAGAAGATTCCTTTATCTTATTTGGAAATGGAGAACGTGCCACCCTCAAAGATGTTGCCACTTGGTCGTTGCCTCGAGTAGATTTGGTAGTGTTGAGCGCTTGCGAAACTGGAGTGGGAGGCAAGTTGGGTAACGGCGAGGAAATTTTGGGTTTTGGCTACCAGATGCAAAAAACCGGTGCGAAATCAGCTATTGCTTCCTTGTGGGCTGTAGATGATGGTGGAACACAGGCTTTGATGAGTGCTTTTTATGCCCTGCTACCCTCGGGAAAATTAACAAAAGCCGAAGCTTTACGACAAGCACAAATTGCTTTGATTACTGGAAACAAGTCTTTTCCTAATCAGCAGCAAGGCAGGAGTAACAATTTACCCATACCAGTGGGTGATAACCTCAGTCATCCCTACTATTGGGCACCCTTTATTTTGATTGGGAATGGATTGTAATTAATTTTAGACAAACCATTTCCTGACATTGTAATCATACGAATGGCTGCAAACATTGCTTGGAGAGTTGGGACTAGTACCGCTGCGCGAAAGTCAAAAGTCAAAAGTCAAAAGTCAAAAGTCAAAAGTCAAAAAGCTTCCTGTTGTAGGTTTTTCGTCAATTTGGAATGATAGCTTTATTTTCGCCACGTTGTACTGGTCAATAGTCAATAAATCAATAGCTTTTAGACCAATGACTCTGGACTATGGACTTTAAACTAACTCCCAATTCCCAATTTGGCATTTGATCGTGACCTTTTTCGGACTACCCTACCAGTTAAAGCCTATTTAATAGCGTTTGGCGAGGGTTTTAGTAGTTACAGAAGCTTGGATTGGGTTTTTGACGATATTGGCAAGTTCCTGTAACTGATTGACTGCCTCCGCACCCTCTAACTTCATTAACTCGCGGTCATCTCGCATTTCTGTCCAAGTAATTCCGTAATCAGATACCAAAAACCGAATCAGATGGTTTTCGCCCAGGCTAACCATAAACGAAGCACTATTCATCTGATCGCCGCATGTATAGCAAGACGCAGGGTATCCGCGTCGCTCTAATACTATTGCCAAGGCTTGTAGGTTCATAACCAAGTCTTGGACAAATTGCCGATGTTGTTGCGCTAGTCTTAGAAACACTAATGTCCTCCTAACACCACAGTTGTGTAAGTCCTTTTATATTTTTTTTAGATTTTCTCATCCACTGGTATTGTAAACTATTCATTACAATTCCCAGAAAAACATTACATTAAGACATCAAGTCGTTAAAGGGCTACCTACTTTAAGGTAGTCTATCGCTGTTTGTATGGCCGTATCAAAATATTCAATTTGCAAATTCAAAATATCAGACAGAAGTACCAAGTTTAATACTTTCTTTATACAATCTGCCAGGGTAGATGGTTGTTTAAAACAATCCGCTATAAGACTAACTCATATCTAGCACAAGTCAACTACTAAATAGTTACATATTGCACCTTTATTGGCAATTTGCAGTCAAATCCCTAATTATTAATGACTCGTTCGCTATCTCACATATTTTTATGTTGATTTGCAGATGCAATTAACGTATGCGTTATCTCACAGCGCGATTTTAGATTACCCAAGTATTGGTTTAGCGACTCACTTTGCCCTGGATATATAGAATTTGGTAGATGACCGCGGCGATCTGAAAGATTTGCAATAACTTGGTAAATAATTTTACAGTTTTGACCTGTACAGTAAATTTACCTAAGCCACAATCTCAGATGTAAAACCCAATTCGTTTGACTTACCCTGACAATAACTAAACCTTATCAAGGGATGTTGCCATTTCGGCAGTTTTTTAAATTAAACCATTATTAAAAAGTTATTATTTATACTATTTTTGCAAGTTCTAGAAGAGTTGTAAACAGCTTGTTAAATAAAATCAAGCAAGTTGAAGAGAAGTTGATGATTGTATAGAATGTGTCCCCAAGTAGGGGAGGGGGAGAGGGGGAGATGGGGAGAGTGGGAGAGTGGAGGGAGTAGTAAACCACTAACCACTAACCACCACCAATCCCTAGTTAATATTTCCGTTCCTGTGGCTGAAACATCGTAATCGTCACTGGGCGATACTGAATATCAATTCCTGCTGGTGAATAATAAGCCATTGTGTGTTTGAGGAATTTTTCATCGTCTCGTTGGGAATAATCCTCGCGGAAGTGAGCGCCGCGACTTTCTTGACGATTAAGAGCTGAGGATAGAATCATCTGTCCTACTACCATCAAACTTCGCAGTTCCAAGGCTTCAATGATTTCGGTATTCCAGCAACCACCTTTATCATCTAAATATATATGCGTATATTGTTGTTGCAATTCCTGTAATTTTTGCAACCCTTCACTCATTAATGCTTCTGTACGGAAAACACCGCAAAATTGAGTCATGGTGTCTTGAAAAGCCTGACGGACTTGGTTAATGCGATACTGTCCCGATTGATCTAGCAAAGTCTGAATTTGTTGCTTGGCTTCGTTGAGATAGCTTTGCTCGTTTATTTCCGGTAACTTGCGGTTTTGCACGTATTGGGCGATCGCCGCACCAGCTCGACGTCCGTAAACTACACATTCCAATAGGGAATTACTACCCAGGCGATTTGCGCCATGCACGGAAACACAAGCGGTTTCGCCAGCAGCAAAAAAGCCTTCTACGAGGCGATCCCCACTCCTGCGGACTCGGCCATCAGTATTAACGGGGATACCACCCATGCAATAGTGAATAGTAGGACGGACGGGCATCGGTTGAGTAACAGCATCAACGCCTACTAGGCGATGGGCTTCTTCCCAGCAGAAGGGAATCCGACTCATGATTTTTTCCTTACCCATGTGGCGCAAGTCAAGATAAACGAAGGGGCCACCTGCACTACCATCGGGATGAATGCCACGACCAGCGCGAATTTCGTAAGCGATCGCCCTTGAGGTAATATCACGCGGAGCAAGTTCCATGCGACTGGGAGCGTACCTAGCCATGAAGCGTTCTCCCTCACTATTGATTAGATAGGCTCCTTCACCACGCACAGCTTCCGATATTAACACCCCCACTGGATACAACCCTGTAGGATGAAATTGCACAAATTCCATATCTTCCAAGGGCAAACCAGCGAGTGCGGTCATTGCTAGACCATCACCCGTAGAAGCAAAATCATTAGAAGTTGTGTTGTATACCCGTCCATAGCCACCAGTGGCAAACATTACCGCTTTGGCACGTACCACCTCGATCTGCCCATCCAAGATGTGATACATCACTACCCCTTTTGCCTGATTTTCTTCCAAAATCAGGCGCATCACGTACCATTCTTCATAAACTTGCACGCCATACCGCCGCAGATTGTTGACTAATTCGTGCAAAATTGCGTGACCTGTCTTATCAGCAGCGTAACAAGTACGGTTGTGGGAATGTCCGCCAAAAGCGCGTTGGGCAATGCGTCCATCACTCAAGCGAGAGAACAAAACACCCATGTGTTCTAGATCAATAACTACATCCGGTGCTTCGCGGGTGAGAATTTCTACCGCATCTTGGTCTGCCAGGTAGTCAGAACCCTTCACCGTATCAAAGGCGTGCGCTTCCCAACTATCAGAGGAGTCAACATTTTTTAGTGTCGCTGCAATACCACCTTGGGCAGCGACTGAGTGAGAACGAATCGGGTGGGTTTTGGCAACCACAGCGATATTCAAACTCGGATGCTTTCTGGCAATCTCCACTGCGGCGCGACATCCAGCCAAACCACCACCAACAATAATGACATCGTGTTCTAGCATAATCAGCCCCGGACTGTAAAAAAAGCTGCTGTTCTATAGTAGGAGCAGGCTTGAAAACTACCCCTACTCCCACGTTAACTACTTGCTGTAAAAAAAATTCCCCGCTAACAGCAGGGAGTTTGTGCTAATGCATTTATTCTGTAGGAAGCAGGGAATTATCTCACTCTCCACTCCCTTGTCATCTCCAATATCCAATCTTCCATTTCAAATCTAAAATCTCAAATATCAAATCCTGCTCAGCTAGTTGCTTCTGCTGGTTTTTGTTGGGAAACATTACCAGGTATTGGTTCCATCTTTGTTCCCGCCTCCATAGGAGCTAACTCTATGTGATTTAACAAAGTCGTTACGAAGGCAAAAAGCAAGAAAGGCAAAGATAACAAAATGATAAGTCCAACCGTAGCTAAAGCATAAATCGGTCGTCTTGCACCCATCAGCGCCAAGGCAGATGCCAAACTGACTGTAATCGTAATCAGCCAAACAATAATTTGACCATAAATATCACCAAAGGTAAGGGTACAGACAAACCGATACTTTTGAATGTTATTCATCATTGAAATTTGCCTCTAGTATCTCCTTAGGTTCTACCTTAGAACCATGTTTGACTTTTCGATAATTTCTAAATATTTTTGAAACAATTGTAATATCACTTTACAATTAAATTTTTCTCTATATAAAGGAATTACGAATTAAACCTCTCTTTAGACATATCTTTTGACTCAAAGCCAGAGACTAATGCAACAAGGCAGGAGGAAGCAGGTAAAGATTTTAAAATATGAATTTTTTGTCTATTTTAAAATGGATGTTTATTTCCGCCGTCCCGTACTAGACTTACAGTATCAATGAAGTTTACTTGAAGTTATATTTCATTCAATTAAGTTTCCGTATTCCAGACAGAGTCAAGTATTATAAAACATGAATGATCCATTCCAAGTCAATATAGTAATTTAAGTTTTTTATTTAATTAAGAATTATTAATAATCTATTTTCATCTGGGAAGCGTAAAGAAATATAAATAAAAATATCCTCATGTAACTTACTCTACAAAATGCAGATGAACAGGAATTAAATTGCGTGTTACACAAGGAAACTTACTTGGCTAAAGATTTTCTGATTCTGGGCTTTGCCATTGTCTCGGAACAACCCAGCGGATTCACTAGGCTCTAGCTGTTTAATTTTCCTTTGTAAATCAAAGTCATTACTGCTAACAATGGTTTCTAAATTCTCAATTCTTTGCTCTAGCTTTTGTAATTGTTGAGGTTGCAAATAGTTAGTTCTTGATTTTTGATCGTCAGAACGCCACACCGCCACAGTCCCCACGGCTGCACCTGCGATCGCCGCTAAAGGGAGAATCGGCCCACTTCTAGTAACAGCTGAAAGTGGGATGCAAATTGCTAAAATTCCGGCTGTAATTCCCCAGATTTTTGAGGTTGCTCTAACTCTGGCATCTTGATCGAGGTTTTCTAGCCCATTTTTAGCCATTCCTATACCTCCGGGAGTTACTTTATAGTTTTGCATTTTTTCCCATCAAGCGCCTTCCTACTATCGGGTTAAGTATAATTACTCTAGCGTTATTTGCCTTTAGAATCACTTCGCTATTTCACATATTTTGATGACTAAAGAAAGATATAGTTAATATTTGTTGAATAGTACTATCGATTGTAAAAAGCATCCATGACAACAGCATCTTACATTTTTCTAGCTGGAGCAAGTCGGGGCGTGGGGCGAGAAATTGCCCAATGCTTGAGGGAACAACAACTCAAGGTAAAAGCACTCTTGAGAACAGATGCAACTCGTAATGAATTAGAAGCAATGGGAATTAAGGTAGTTCTGGGAGATGCGATGAATGCGGACGATGTAGAAAGTGCGATGCAGGGAGACGAACCAATTGATGCTGTAATTAGTACGATCGGTGGTTTAGCTAAAGACAACAATAGGGCAGATTATCTAGGTAATAAAAATCTGATCGATGCAGCAGTCAAAGCCGGGGTGCAAAAGTTTATTTTAGTTTCTTCCATAGGTGCTGGAAATAGTGTTGTTGCTTTATCTGCGCAAATATTAGAAGCACTGCAACCTGTTTTGATTGATAAAGAAAAAGCTGAACAGCACTTAATCGAAAGTGGACTGACCTATACTATCATCCGTCCTGGTGGGTTACACTCTGAACCCGCAACTAGAAATGGAGTTTTAACCGAAGATCCCCGCATTGCTGGTATGATTAATCGCACAGATGTAGCGCAGTTAGTTTGCCAGTGTTTAAATAGCGATCGCGCTAACAATAAAGTTTTGTCAGCAGTAGACGCAAATATGCTGTTTGGACAACCAGAGTTTGAGAAATTTAGCTTATGATTTAATCTTGGGAACGCAAGTAATCAAAAATCATTCTCCTGAAATTTGGCAAAACACAGTCCTTTTACGCGGCCCGTCTAATTCAAAAAACAAGACAGATTGATAAGTCCCTAAACCTAACTTGCCATCAACAATAGGAATTACTTCGCTATTATTCAACATCATTGCCATCAGATGAGAATGAGCATTCATGGGTTCATCTGGTGGGATATTTTTTCTAAAATGTAAGTCGTTATGCAAATAGCGTTCTGATGCTGGTGCTAGTTTCTCTAAAAATACTTTGATATCTTCTAATAATCTTTCTTCATACTCGTTGATAGCTAAGGCAGCTGTTGTATGGCGAGAAAACACCAATAATTGTCCATTTTGAATGGGTGTTGAGGAAATTAATGTTTCAATTTGGGGCGTGATGTTATGAATATGAATTCCTTGCTTGGTTTCGACTTCAATGAATTTATTGATAATTGGCATCTTTGTGTTTTAAAAATATTACTTAGAATAACTCACCACCAAGGCTCCAAGACACCAAGAAATGACCTCTTTGTGTCTTAGTGTCTTGGTGGTTAAATTATCACTTTTAAACAATCTTTTGTAAACCTCTAACTAATCTTTCTATTCCTTCTTTAGCTGTCTGTTTTTGCAATGCACCGTAGGCGACACGCAGATAACATCCGTTATTCATGCCAAAGGTAGTGCCTGGAATGACTGCAACTTGATGTTCCTGAATTAATCTTTTGACTAACTCAAAGGTATCCATTTGAGTATTAACTTTGAGAAAAAAATAGAAAGCACCATCGGCAGGAGCAATGGTACATAATCCTTCTAGGCGCTGGAGAGAGTCAAGCACCAATTCTCGCACTTGGGCGATCGCCTCAATATTATTTCTCAAATAGTCTGGTTGTGCCTGCAAAGCACCCAAAGCTGCATACTGGGAAACCACAGGCGGACAAATCAAAATTGTATCCTGGACTTTTTTGACGGCGACAAGCAGGTGTTTTGGGATCACCATGTAGCCAATGCGCCAGCTAGCAAAACCGTAAGCTTTGGAAAGGCTGTAAAGTGAAATGGTGTATTCGCTACTGCCAACAAATGCACCAGGGGAGGTGTGTTTGACTGCGTTGTAGGTAAAGTATTCGTAGGCTTCATCGCTGATGTGATAGATACTGCGATCGCGACAAATTTGATTGACTTGTTGCAAAGCCGCTTCGGAATACACCGCACCGGTTGGATTGTTAGGAGAAATTGTCACTACTGCCCGTGTTTTTGGGGTGATAGCTTTGGCGATCGCATCGGGACGCAGTTGGTAATTTTCATCGGTTTCTACTAACACCGGATAACACCCCGCCATTGTAATTGCCATTTCGTGATTGAAATAATAGGGCGTGTTCAAAATAATTTCGTCACCTACAGAAGTAATAGCAAGAATGGCATTCATAAACGCCATGTTGCTACCTGCGGTGACGACGATGCAGTTTTCCTGGTTGATTTCTATGTTGTTAAAGGTTTGCAATTTTGCTGTTAGTGCTGTTAACAATGGGGGAATTCCCTCAACAGCTTTGTATAGATGATTAGTGGGTTCGGCGAGGAATTTCGGTAAAAGTTCAAAGGCTTCTGGTGGTGGGCTGTAATAAACAACACCTTGTCCTAAAGAAATTGTTCCGGGGCAGCTTTTAATCAGTTCCCCAACAACAGGAATAATAGGCGATTGCACCGCCTCCATGCGAGAGGTAAAATTTATCATCTGAGCTAATTATCTAGCGGTATAACATCGTGAAAGCGAGAATAGTCAATACTGCGCCTACCGTTCTGTGTCTTGGATAAAATATCTACAAATCTCATATTCCAAAAAATTTCCCCAGCAATAAACGAGTGACGAGAATGAATTGCCTGGGAGACAGTTTCATCAATTCCAGTTAGAGTTACCACTACTTCCATATCATCCTCAATCATCTGTTCTGGTGTCATCCCATAGAGGGGACTGTTTTCATCAATTGGATGCATAACTGTCCAAGTCAGGGCAAATAGTGGTGTCTGGCTGCGAAGTAGTTGCATATCGTAAAATCGCCGCATTGCCTCTCCTTCAGCAGTAATCTCGCTACGTACCAAAGTCACCCGCACTTGTGCTTCTAAGATCCAGTTTTGGCGCTCGTTTGCGACTCGAAACATTAGCGTTGGTACACGGTTGTAGGGCGTAATTACCGCCACACGGCTAAACATCACTCGCGCCTTAGGCAGCGAAAAGCGGGCAAATACCAGTCCAGTCGCCATTGCTAAACCCATCAGACCCAACAGTGCTTCAATGGTTACTAAGGTATTGGCGTAAGCTGTTTTGGGAAACATCGCCCCATAGCCAATAGATGCCATAGTCTGGACGCTGAAAAAAAAGGCATCCGGAAAGCTACCCGGCTGTGCGTTTTCTATGCCATCCCCTCCCGCTAGGTATGCCAAGGCAAAGAAGGAGTTAGCAACTAAATACCCTAAAGCGATCAGCGCTAAGAACTTAGGCCAGGAAAGAGTGAGTAGTAAATGGTACAGGTCTCCCCAATGGGAATTTGATATACCTTTACGCACAACATTAAAGTTGCCAGCACGGTTGATCATTCGTGGTGCTGGGGCTTGGCGATGGACTTTGTTCATCGACGGCACAGTTATGGTGGCAAGAACCGAGAACAGCAATATTTATTAAATTATCTAACAAATGTGCCCAAGGTTTCCCCTTATACTGTTGCGTTGGGGAGAAAAATCACCACCAAAATAAAAATGCGATCGCTGCATTGTGTAAGTTTAACAACTGCAACTAGGTGTTTAAACAAATACCCATCATATGTCATTATTTATAGGTTCATAGTTTTGTTGGTTTCTGTGCGGTAAAGGCAGTTGCTAAGGAAAAATTTTTGGTAACTACCTTTCTGCCATCTCTAAAAACTAATTGAGTAACTTGATCTGGTTTGCAGCCGAAACACTTAGTTCAAAAAATACCTGTATATCAGTTAAATCCCTTATTCATTCACAACTTCCTCAAACTTTCTCTCTATACTAAAAGTGTAAGATCAAAAATAAATTAGCTTTTAAGTCTAAGACGAATTAGAGAAAGCCATCACTTAGAGGGTGGCACATTATGAAGTTATTAAAAGTATTATTGGTAACACTTCTATTTCTTACACCTGCTACTGCTTTGGCACAACCAGAAAAGCAATCAACTTATGACAAAACAGTAACAACTGGGTCGAAACTAGACCAAGAAAGAAGGCTGCGGCTACGTATTAAACAGCAAACTCACAAGTCTAATACAGATATTGTGCGAGTGTTAAGAAAGACACGACAACTCAAGCGGTTTAGCAGGCCACATATAGTTGAGTTCCAGAGACGAATCGAGCAGATGCAACATCGGCCAGATGTACCACGTCTCCGGAAACACTAAAGGTATTTGTTGGGGGGTTGCTGAATCAAGGGATGATTCTTGTGAGATAGGCATCTTGCCTGCCTGAGAATACAAGCGACAGCCTGTCCGGTTCATCCTAGCAATACTGGAACCATATCCGTTTCTTCCCAAGGCACAATTCCCAAATCCATTCTGCCAACGTGACCGTAGACAGCCAGTTTTCTGTAAAATCCACCTTTGACAATCTCAGGCAGCAATCTCAAATTAAATTTCTTGATGATTCCCGCTAGGCGGAAATCAAAATGCTTTTCCAAAAGTACTGTAATTTCTTCATCAGAAATTTTGCCTGTACCGAAAGTTTCCACCTGAATGCTGACAGGCCTGGCAAGTCCAATCGAGTAGGCTAGCTGCACTTCACATTCTTCCGCCAAACCAGCCGCCACAATATTTTTAGCTGCATATCGGGCAGCATAAGCACCAACCCTGTCTATCCGCGTCGGGTCTTTACCACTTAAAGCTGCGCCACTATGCCGAGAATAACCTCCGTAGGTATCTATGGCATTCTTCCTACCAGTTAACCCTGAATGCACGGAGGGGCCACCGATTGTGAAAGGCTGATCGAAATCGATGAGGATTCTTGTCTTTTCATCGGGCTTTATTTCTTCGTTTTCAAATTCAAAGACAGAATCGATAATTGTTTCTTTAATCTCTTCCCGGAGTATTTTTTCATTAGCTAAATCTAATTGTGACTGCCTATTTTGACTCGCCAGAATAGAGATACTGTGGATTCTGTAGGGCTGGCGATCGCGATATTCAATTCCAACTTGAGTTTTGCCATCAGGTGCAATGTATGGGAGTATTTTCTCCTGCCGTACGGTGGTTAGTCGCCTTGCTAGTTGGTGTGCCAACCAAATCGGAAGCGGCATCAAAGCAGGGGTTTGATTGCAGGCAAAACCAAAGACCGTCACTTGATCGGTAACAGGAATTAACTCTATTTCTTCATTGGATAATCTTTTTGCATCCCAATAACGGTAGCTGTGAGATGTTAATTCCTTCACGCTGGTGACAATACTACAGGTTTTAGCATTAAAATCAGGCTCATCATAACCGACCTGCTTAATTACCTGTCTGGCTATTTTTGTGAAATCTACAACTGCATCAGATTCAAATCTGGCAGCAATGAATACAATTGCAGTGGCTACAGCACATTCTGCAATTACCCTAGAATAAGGATCTCGCTGTAGAAATTTATCTACAATTGCATCGCTGATTTGGTCGCAAAGTTTATCCGGGTGTCCTTCAGTGACGGACTCGGAACTGAACATGAAATCTTTTTTCATATTTCATCTAAGTCTATCAGCATAAATAAAAGTATTGTTCGTGATGACTGTTAGTGGATAGTGGATAGTGGTCAACCACTATCCACTATCCACTAACTACTAACAAATTGTTGTGAAACAAATAACCCTGCACCTAAGTGCAGGGCTGGCTGTTGGTTTCTCCTTTAATAGGAGACGACAGCAACAGTTTGCGGTTCCACCTCCTGGTGTTCTGTTTCTAAATGTGCGATCGCAGCAACATCGTTGTTGCTAGCAGGAAGTAGACGGGTGGAGTTGTTATCTCCTTGCAGATACTTTGTCGTCAGTTCTTTTCTGCCTTCATTCACTAAGAATGGAACTACGGCGCTACTGCCGATCACCGTAGCATCAACGAGGCCGATCGGAGCGATTTGCAATAGACCTTTTAGTCCCGGCACGGTTGCAGCTAGTATCTGGAGAACGAAGGAACCACCAAGCGCAATATTCAAGTATTTATTGGCTGGCAGTTTTTGCTTGCTGAATATGCTGTGATTCTGGGAACGACAGCTGAGAGTGTGCAGCAGCTGAGCCATTGTCAAGCTCATGAAACCGATAGTACTTGCCTGTGGCCCGATACCATAACGTTTGATACCATACCAGTAGGCTGCTAAAGCACTGGCAGACAATGCCGCTGACTCTAGAATAATTCTCTTAAAGTCAGAACCCTTGATAATCGGTTCCTTGGGATCGCGGGGTGGCATGAGTAGCACATCGGGTTCCGGTGCTTCCATTGCTAAAGCCAGCGCTGGGAATATGTCTGTGATTAAGTTCAGCCACAACAGTTGTATAGCTGTCATCGGATGACCAATACCAGCTGTCGTCGCTGCTAACATAACCATGATTTCGCTGGTGTTTGTAGACAGCAGGAAATGGACGGACTTTCTGATGTTGTTATAGATTGTCCGACCGTGGCTAACGGCAACAATCATGGTTTCGAGGTTGTCATCTTCCAGCACTACATCGGCGACTTCGCGGGCAACATCTGTTCCCGTATGCCCCATCGCAATACCCACATCAGCAGCTTTTAAGGCAGGAGCATCATTAATGCCATCACCTGTCATGGCAACAACCTTGCCACTACCCTGTAACGCTTGCACTACTTGCAGTTTGTTGGCAGGGCTAATCCGGGCAAAGACATGGACGCGATGCAAGAGTCCCTTCATCACTTCGGGATCGATGTTACTCAAGTGCGTGGAATCGAGAATTTGCAGTTGTTCGCCCTTGCTCAGATTCAATTCTTTGCCGATGGCGTAGGCAGTTGGGCTTTGATCGCCAGTAATCATCACCGTGTCGATGCCAGCTTGATGGAAGTCTCCCATCAATCCTTTTACGCCATTTCTGACGGGATCGATCATGCCAACCAGTCCCAGCCAGATCAAGTCATCGCGAGTATGGAGACCATCGCAGTCATCAAGCTGGTAAGCAGCTCCCAAGACCCGCAGCGCCTTGCCTGCCATGTCCTCGTTTTCGTTTTCGATGGCTAGCCTGTCTGCCTCTGTGAGCGGGACTTTATGCCCATTCTTGATTTGCCAACTGCACAGACTTAAAACTTCTGATGGGCTACCTTTGACGGCAATCAGGTTTTGCCGCTCATCGGGAGTGGCATGCAGCGTCGTCATGTAATTGCGTTCTTGGGAGCGGTGGCTGATTTTCAGTCGTGGGTAATTTGCCCGCAGACTGATAACGTTTACACCTCCCTTGATGGCGACATCAATGAGTGCGTTTTCAGTGGCAGAACCTCTGACGATGTATTCGTCGCCTTCTTGCTCTACTTCACTTTCATTGCACAGCGTCAAGACATGAATTAGCTTTAAGAGCTGTTCGTTATCATAAGGATTAATGGGTTCGTGTCCTACCAACAATTGGTCATGACCTACTTGGATGCACTTGTTATCCGTACACAGTTCTACAGCTGTCATCCGGTTCGCAGTAATGGTTCCGGTTTTATCCATGCAGATTGTCTGTACGGAACCAAGGGTTTCTACCGCATCCAAACGGCGGATGAGGACGTTATGCTTCCTCATATTGGCGATCCCCAACGCCAGAGTTGTAGTAGCAACTGTGGGCAAACCTTCGGGAACTGCCGCCACTGCTAGGGAGATAGAAGCCTTGAGCATCTGCAATAGACCATTGCCACGCCACAGCCCGATACCAAAGAATAAGGCACAAACTGCCCCCGATACCATGACAAGCTGGCTACCTGCTTGGTCTAGTTGTTTCTCCATCGGAGTTTCGGGCATGGTGGCTTCGCTGACCATCATTTGGATCTTGCCCATCTCCGTATGTTTGCCAGTCGCCACCACTACCGCAGTTCCTTGTCCACCAGTTACTAGTGTCCCCATGTAAACCATGTTATGGCGATCGCCCAAGGGAACATTTTCGCCGATGAGAGTATGGGCGGATTTGGTTACAGGCATACTCTCACCCGTCAGCGCTGACTCATCTATGCTCAAACGCTGTGCTTCTAAGAGTCTGGCGTCTGCTGGTACGTAACTGCCGGGTTTAAGAACTAGAATATCCCCAACAACAATTTCGTGGGCGCTGATTTCTTGAATGCTGCCATCGCGGATTGTAAATGCCGTGGGATTAACTAGGTTCTTCAGCGAGCGAATCACCTTTTCGGAATTGCTTTCTGTAGCGTAACCAATGGCGGCATTGATGACTACAACCCCCATAATTACCACAGCATCGACCAAGCCTCCGGTAGCAACTGACACACCAGCTGCAACCGCCAAAAGTCCTACGGGCAAGGATTTAAACTGGTCAATAAACATACTCAACCCGGAGCGAGGCTCGGCTTCCGGTAAAGTATTTGGCCCGTATTTCTTCAGTTTTTCTTGTGCTTTCTTGCTAGATAAACCTGATGCTTTGGAAGTTTTTAACTCAGCAATAACTACATCAGTTTCTTTGAGATGCCAAGCTACAATTTCTTGCTGAGGAGCATCATTTGTCAGCTTTTGTTGACGATTATTTAATTTTTTGTTGCTTGCAGGTAAATTTTTCGCCTTTTTCTCTGCTCGGTTGATCTTATTTGCTGTGCCGACTGTTATAGAGTGCTGACTTTGCTTTGCATACTCTATGACTAGGCGTTCAATTTGTGCAGCGATCGCCGAAGCATTATGTCCTGGCTGGTAGATTACCAGAACATTACCAGTTGACGGGTTAGCACTCACTTGGGTGATGCCTTCTGCCCCTGACAACTCCAACTCTAGGTATTTCTTAAGAGCCTCCGAACCTTGCAGCCCATTAATCTTATACCTAGCCCTCCCCTCCACAGCAGTATGCAATGCCTTAACAAGAGCATTCCTCCTGCGACGGGAGACGTTGCAGTGATTTTTCATTTCTTCATTCAATTTTGAAAAAACTACTTTGCTTGAATTTTTAATTGTAATATTTATTCTAGTCTTAACCTAGTCTTAAACAGAAAATCTTTAGATAAATTAAATTGCCCTAGGAAAGATTAATTACACTTGAGCTTGGAAGGCGCTCTTTTCTGGCATTGGGTAAGTTACTCAGTTCCTTCTCTTCCTTGTGCGATCGCTGCTTCAAATTCTTCCAATGCTTGAACGTTTCCCACATGCCAAGCACGCTCTACTAAAGCAGGAATTATCTGTGTTAATTGTATGTTTTCAAAAATAGTACTGGTGTCAGATTTAACGTAAATTCCCTGACTGAGTAAATAGATAGTCAGCCTACCACTGTCATAAATCCATACTTCTGGGACACCAATTGCTCGATAGGCTTCGAGAGTAGTTTTAGAAGTTACATCTGTTTCAATTGCTAAATCCGGTGGTGGATCGTCTGCTTGCAGGCGGCGACGACCAATCATGCGTTGATAATTTTGGATATAAAAACAAGCATCGGGTTCAATTCCTGCCGTACCTTCCCGTTTGAAGGTGGTAGAACCAAAAGGCTGGTATTTGATGCCCTTAGCCTTCAGCAATGTTTTGACAATATCAGAAAGAAGGTCTCTGGGAATTTCATGTTCGGGTAGAGGAACCATAATTTCTAAAGTACCCTTGCTGTAGGCTATTCTCGCACTCCGGTGTTCTCCTAATTCCTGCAAAATCGACTCAAATTCCTGCCAACTCACATTTGGAATGGTAACGGCGCTACCAGGGGCAAGTTGCATCTGACTAACAGGTTTGACAACAGGAGTTACAGCAGTCATAAAGCGTATTTTTGATGAGGTCTTCTAATAATGTTTTATCAACAGGCGATCGCTAATTCAGCATACCTTTAGAATCGGCTGTCGTGCTTTGAAAGAGCATTTCCAGACTTAACCAGAAAAAATGAGGCGATCGCTTCTGCAAACCCTGCAAATGAACTGTAATCTTTGGCAACGATGGAAACATTTAAACCCAACTTTTTGGCATTAGTTGCAGTATATGGGCCAAAGCAAGCGATCGCACACTGCTCATAATCCTCTTTTGAGCTAACCATTTGCAAAAAACCTGCAACTTCCGCAGTGCTGCTAAAAGCGATGACATCTATATTTCCCTGACGAATTAGCCTTAACTCCACCTCATAAAAACATTTGTCTAAACGCCGCGTCATATAGGTTGGTACGCGAGTGACACTCATACCCAGTTTTTCCAAACTAGCAACAAAGTTAGGAATTATATCGGGTTCTGGTACGCCGACAACTTCTGGAACTGGCACTAAAATGGTTTTCTCTCGAATATCTGGAATTTTAGCCAATTCAGCAATGATTCCTTCTGGGCTGGGTTGTTGAGGAATTAAATCTACTTTCACACCAAAAGCCGCTAATTGTTCCGCGTCCTTACCAATCGCAGAAAAACAACAATTTTTTAGTAGCCAAGGGTCTAGCCCCAAATATTCTAAGCGTTGGAAAAATGCATCGATACCATTTCTACTTGTGAAAGCAATCCAATCGAATGCATCGATTTTTGCAAGTGCAGTATCCAACTCAGCAAAATCGTCTAGCAAACAGGTTTCTATAGTTGGCATTAGCAAAGGTAAAGCACCTTGTTGAATGAGTTGTTGCGATAATCTCACAGCGTAGTTTCGAGGTGCGGTGACAATGATGCGTTTACTGTATAAGGGTAGTTTGACAGATGGGGTCAGCAAATTGTTTACCTTCTCAGTGTAGTTTTGACTAACCTAAGATAAGCTAAAACACATTTAACCTGCATATTCTAAATTAGTCTAACTCTTGTGGGGTGAGCGTCCCCGCCCGCCAAGATCATGCAAATTAGATATGGAACAGCTTATAAGACTAGGTTGCACTCAAAGATAGTACTTCCCTCACCCCCTCTCCCAATTTGGGAGAGGGGAGGGGGAGAGGGCACGAATTGCTATATCTGAACACAACTTGGTATAACGAACTGCCAAGGATACACTTGTATGAATGCTTATAAAAAATACCCCTCCTCAACCCCTCTTTAGAAAAGAGAGGGTGCCGTCAAGCGGGTGGGGTAATACGGAAATGATTAAGTAATCAAATAAACTTGTTATTACAAGTCAGGAGGCAAAATGACGTTATCAATAGCATGAATAACGCCGTTGCTACCTTTGATATCTGGTTGAGTTACCTTCGCATCGTTGACCATCACATTGTTAGGGCCATCAACCTTAACGCTAATCGGGCCGCCTTCAACGCTTTTAACTTCGCCAGATTTCAAATCGCCAGATAATACCTGACCAGGCACTACATGGTAAGTCAAAATCTTCACCAATACTTCTTTATTCTCTGGCTTCAACAAATCTTGCACAGCATCTTGGGGCAATTTCGCAAAAGCCTCATCAGTAGGAGCAAAAACGGTGAATGGTCCTGTACCTTGCAAAGTTTCTGCTAACCCGGCTGCTTTGAGAGCCTTTGTCAACACTGTAAAATCTTTGCTGGATTCCGCCACGGCTACTAGGGTTTTGTCTTCAGTTCCTGCTTCTGGTTGAGTTGGAGTTGTTCCTGGTTCAGAAGGTGGTGTTTCAGGAGTAGTAGGTGGAACAGCAGGTGCGGGAGTAGTTTGAGGACAAGCAGCACGGTTGTAGGGACACTCCTGCAAAATACCGGGGCTAGGATTTAGTACTCCGCCACTACTGGTACCCTGCGCTATTATATTTTTAGCTGGAGTTTTACCCTTTGTTTGCTGTACCGACGCACTAGGTGTGTAATTGTTGTTTGCTAAAATTCGTTGACCACGGCTATAGGTCACTTCTTGAAAAATACCAGGATTAGGATTTAATGCCTGGTTTGCCCCTACAGGTAAACCAACAAGGAAACTGACACCAGTCACTCCCACAATACTAGCCAACTTGGTTAGCAAATTGCCATTATTTACCTTCATAAATTTTGTTTGGCTTTAATTTCCACACATTACATAAAGACTTATAACATTTTGCTAAGCAAAAAATCTAACCATAGTAGTAGGATTTTTCTGCCACGAGCGGTTGTCTTAGCAAAAGTGAATATCTTTGAGATACTGACATGGATATTTATTTACATGTTCCCACAGCCAAGACAATGTTAATTCAGTAAATATACTCCCAGGTTTACTTATCTATTAGCTTGTAAAATTCTTAAGTGATGAAGCTAATTTCCAATAAACAATAAGTATTTTTAGGTGATTTCACCAAAAAATTTTAACTCAGATGTTAATTGCTCTCAACTCATCAAAATTTCCCATTCTAGCAATCCTGTTTGAGTACTAAATATCAAAAAATTTTTCTCAATAGCAAAACTGAATGACAAGATTATTTTATGTTTACAGAATAATGAAAAAAGAGAGATAGAAGATTTGATTATTTGATTTAAGTTTGCTATCTCAGTTGAAATTAAGATAAGTGAGATTAATTTACATTAAAGATAAAACAGTAAAATAAAATAATGAACCAATTGCAGGATTGGAAGAATGCTGGAATTGTACCAATTTGAACTATCTCAGTACTCAGAGAAAGTACGTCTGCTCCTTGATTATAAAGGATTAGAATACCGCAAAATCGAAGTTACACCTGGAATTGGTCAGGTAGAACTTTTTAGGTTGACAGGTCAGCGGCAAGTACCTGTACTGAAGGATGGTTATAAATATATTGTGGATTCTACTGAGATAGCTAAGTATTTAGACTCTCAGTATCCCGATCGCCCATTGATACCCCAAGATTCTAAGCAACGGGGTTTATGCTTAATGATGGAAGAATGGGCAGACGAATCAATTGGCATCAAGGGACGCAAAGCACTGTTTTATGCGATTAGTCAAGACCAAAATTTCCGCAAAGCTTTATTACCTACTTCTGTTCCAGATGTCTTTAAAACAGTAGTGGAAGGAGTACCTAACGACGTACTCAAACTTTTAGGTTTTGGAGTAGGTTATAGTCCGGAAGCAGTGCAAAGAGCGATCGCGGATTTGAAGCAAGACTTAGAAGCTTTATGTCTGCTATTGGCAGATAGTCCTTATTTGGTAGGGGATGAACCTACTCTTGCTGACTTTGCAGTGGCGGGTTTGTCGATATTGTTGAAATTCCCGGAAGGGCCCTATCTGGATCTGCCAGCGACTCTTAGAGGCAAAGGCGTACCAGGCTTAGCAGATAATCTCGTCTATGAACCATTTTTTGCTTGGCGCGATCGCCTTTACACTCAATTTCGCAAACCACTAACAGCCCCCACTCAAAGAACAACTGGAACTGCACCAACTTCAATTGAAATTGAGTAATTAGTCAACAGTCAAGAGTCAAGGGTCAAGAGTTAATAGTTAGTAGTTAGTGGTTAGTAGTTAATAGTTAGTGGTTATTTTCCACTCTTCCTATTCACCTTTACTCCTTACCCCCTTCCATTTCCCATTCCCAATTCCCAATTTCCCATTACCCTACAACTAAAATTCAACATAAAATAGGGCACGTAAGTATGTAATTAATCAAATGAATTTAGGGCAGCCATTAGGTTCGGTCATCCAGGGTTCTCTGACAGGCGGATTAGAAGTGCGATTGCACCCTGATATTTTGGTTGAAGATATGCGAGTAGGTAAATTTCTAGTCGTGCAAGGGGTGCGATCGCGTTTTTTCTGCATGCTTACGGATGTGGCGCTGGGAACTGCTAACCAACGAATCATTGCTAATCCTCCTAGCTGGGAGGACACTTTTTTACGCGAAGTTTTAGCGGGTAGCGGTACTTATGGCACTATTACTCTTGCCCCAATGTTGATGTTTACCCCTCCAGAAGAGGAGGGGGAGAATGGGAGATGGGGAGAGGGGGAAAATGGGAAGAAGCAAGCATCCAAATCTCAACTTCTGAGTTCTTTGGCATCATTTCAGCCACAAACCAGCACCACAATGGAATTGATGCCAGTTAAAACTATTCCTAGCCATTTTAGCCAAGTTTACGAAGCTTCGGAAGAAGATTTTCGCAGGGTATTTGGTTGGGAAGATGATCCCCAAAGAAAAAACTTTTCCATCGGCAAACCACTAGATATGGATGTGCCGGTGTGCCTTGATTTAAACCGCTTTGTCGAACGCAGCAATGGCGTTTTTGGTAAATCTGGAACTGGTAAATCTTTTCTCACACGCTTACTTTTAGCTGGGACAATTCGCAAAAATGCGGCAGTAAATTTAATATTTGATATGCACTCTGAGTATGGTTGGGAAGCTGTCTCAGAAGGTAAGCAATTTAGCACTGTTAAAGGGTTAAAGCAATTATTTCCTAGCAAAGTAGAAGTATATACCCTCGACCCTGAATCAACTAAGCGTCGTGGTGTTCCTCATGCTCAAGAACTCTACCTCAGTTACGACCAAATAGAAGTAGAAGATGTGAAATTATGCTCTCGCGATCTAGGACTCTCAGACGCAAGCATCGATAATGCTAATATCCTCTACGCCGAGTTTGGTAAGTCTTGGATTCTACAGTTGTTAAGTATGACCAACGAAGAAATCAAGATGCTTTGTGAGGAGAAGCGGGGACACCAAGGTTCAATCACGGCATTGCAGCGCAAACTCTTTCGCCTGGAAAATTTGAAATATATGCGTGCTGCTTGCCCGCACAATTATATTAATCAAGTTTTGCGATCGCTCGAAGCAGGTAAGAACGTCGTTATTGAGTTTGGTTCGCAATCAGATATGCTTTCTTACATGTTGGTGACAAATATGATTACCCGCCGCATTCACCAACATTATGTCAGCAAAGCAGAAAAGTTTTTGCAGACCAAAAATCCCAACGATAAACCAACGCAGTTAATGATTACCATCGAAGAAGCGCACCGCTTCCTCGATCCTGCTATAGTCCAAAGTACTATTTTTGGGACGATCGCCCGCGAAATGCGGAAATATTTTGTCACACTCCTCGTAGTCGATCAACGTCCATCGGGCATAGATAACGAAGTCATGTCCCAGATTGGTACTCGCGTCACTGCCTTGCTTAACGATGAAAAAGATATTGACGCGATTTTCACAGGCGTGTCTGGTGCTGGCAGTTTGAAATCGGTGTTAGCAAAGTTAGATTCTAAACAACAAGCCTTGATTTTAGGTCATGCTGTGCCGATGCCAGTCGTAGTTCGTACTCGTCCTTACGATACAGTTTTCTATACAGAAATTGGCGATGCTGCTTGGGAAGAAAAATCAGATGAAGAGGTATTTGCAGCTGCTGAACTAGCAAAAGCAGACCTTGGGTTTTAATTAGTTTTGTATTTTTCCGTAAGCTTTCTTAACCCAATATCCTCTGGGTGGTTTTTCTACACCATAAACTTTACACCATTTTTCCACAGCCTTATCAGATACACCAAAATCCTTGGCTATTTGTGCTGTTGGTTTTTCCCACACCAATTTTTGCAGTTCTTCTTGTGATGGTCTTTCTACTTTTCTAGTATGAATTCTTGAGTCTGGATTAACCTTTCTGGTTGTTAAGTCAACTCCAAATTCTTTATAAGTTCGCTTTGGCGCTTCTTCTGTAAAGTCTGTAAAATCTTCCCACCAGTAAAACGGTGTTGCTGAATTAGGTATTTGGGTATTTATACAGCAACCACCAAATTTAATCGATGGATAAACAACTTTATCTATATCAGGTAGATAAACAGCATAAAAGTCAAAGTCGTCTGCTTGATACTTTTTTCGATGGACACCGTTTTTGTCCACCCACACAGTTTTATGTGCTATTTTGTTTTCTCCAGCATATTTATACCAATTTGAAAAAAGAATGCGACAGATGGTAAATCTAAGTATAGGTAGCATTCTGGGTGAGTGATGACAGGGGTAGTGCATATCGATATTCAAGAAAGTGTTGAAGAACTCGAAGG